>CAZCGI010000043.1:2960-10517 GCA_964498145.1 uncultured Syntrophaceae bacterium | reverse complement strand
ACATAATATCTTTCAAGAGGCGCTTCAACAGCATCATTTCTTCCATCGTAAAGTTCGACTCTAGCTCATTGTTGACTTTATCCCGTACTTCAATAAGTGTACTTTTCATGTCGATCGATTTTGCGGCCAGATAGATTCTGATATAACGCCTATCATCCTCATCAGGTCGCTTTACAATCCATCCAGCCTCGGCCATTCTATCCAAGACACCGGAAAGTGTTGCATTATCAAGGATAAGCCGTTTGCTGATTTCACTGGCCGTCAATCCGTCTTCTATCCACAGAGCCTCAAGAACCAGATGCTGTACCGCGGTCAATCCATGCACCTGTAACACACTCTTAAATTTCCCGTGGGCCTTCTGATATGCTTTGGCCAAAAGAAAGGTCAGACAGTCAGTCAGTTTATCCATACCCTATCCTTTCGTGTGCGAATAGTTATCATGACAACAAGATCATGTCAATAATTTTTCGGTATTTTAATCTCACAGATGCGGAGAAGTCTTCTTTTTCCTCTTTATCTTTCGGCTTGACCCTTCGCTGCTCCGTCTCAAGCCTCATGATTCCTGTTTTTCGCTGAGAGCATCTTCTCACTACCGTCCTTTAAATTCCGGTTTTCTTCTTCCCATAAAGGCTGCGGTGGCTTCCACTAAATCCTCAGACGTCAGCAGAACCATATTTTTGTGAATGGCCAACGTCATACCCTCATCCACCGAGACAAACCGGCTGTAATTGAGAACTTCTTTCGTCGCCTGTACTGCCAGAGGGGCGTTATCTGAGATCTGTACGGCAAGATCCCGGGCTCCCTTGTAAAGTGCATTCCGGTCTTCATATACTGTATTTACCAACCCCATCCGTTCGGCCTCCCGGGACGAATAAAACCGGGCCGTATATGCCATTTCCCGAGTAAATCCCTGTCCGATAATGCGGGGAAGCCGCTGCAGGACACCCATGTCGGCAACAAGACCGATTGCAGCTTCACGAAGGGAAAATGCAGCATCTTCGCTGCAAAGCCTAATGTCGCAGGCCGATATGATATCAAGTCCCCCGCCGATACAGAGGCCGTGAACGGCGGCAATAACCGGTTTTCGGCACTCTTCGAGGACATTGCAGCAATCGAAAAGATCTTTCAGGGTTTCGGTAAATTTGAGACTGGATTGGGCCTTTCCGTCAAGACCAAGCGCCATGAAAGCCTTCAGATCCAGGCCTGCACAGAAGGCCGTTTCGGCATTACTCTTAAGAATGATGACGTTCACAGTATCGTTCACCTTCACTTCCTGAACAGCCCGAACGATCTCAGACGCAAATTCAATGGTGAGAGCATTCAGTGTCTTCGTCCTATTCAAAACAATAGAGGCGACTCTGTCTTCGATTTCTATTTCCACAAACCGGTAACTCATGAATACCTCCCAGAAATTTTATTGACGCACACAGCCATAACAATATCAAATTCAAATCAATCATTTCTTCATTATGGTCCGTGAACGGCGTCATGTTCATACTTAATGCAAGTTTTCGTCCACGGCAACATTTTTCATAGCTTGCTCAAAATATCCCCGCGATTATTGCAACAGAAACCTTTTTCGAATAATACAAGCACAGAGATTCGCTCACAAATCAAATGGTATATGCAAGCATGCATATTATCAACATTCGTCAGTTTATCGACACACATCCGTATAAATAACTAAATGTAATAATTACACATATTAGTTGTCTCGCCCAAAATGCACATTGTATTAGGACCATGCATAATTCGTCGGCATGAAGACATATGTTATTATATTGACACAGACAAAATTCTTTTGTATGTACGCCTTGTGCAAAGGGTAGAGGGGGAAGCACTGATGGCACAATTAGGTCAGTTTATATCACAACTGCCCGAAAACGAAAAATACATCCTGTGTAATTTTCTGGCTTTCACTGATATCTTTTCCGTTGACTGGTTTGCGGGAAGTGTTGATCTAATGCCTTCGCAACTTATTTCGACGATTTCATATCTGGAGAAAAAGCACTGGGTAGAGCCCTTAAATGGACAAACAGGATTCTACAAATGGACAGAAAAACTTCCCCGGGATGAAATTATCAGCCATATTCCTCCCGACATCATGTCCGCCTACTATCGTCAGGCGGCAAATATTTTGCAAAAAAATCTACCTGAAAACGAAATAAATATTCTTAAGATTGCAAAACAATGCATTCTGGCCGGGTTGAGAGGAAGAGATCTCGATATTATCTTCAATGCCGCCATGATCGAAGAAAAGCACCACCAGATTTCCTCGGCCATCAACCTGTATGATCACATTCTGGAATTTATAGAACAGCTTATCGTCAATGACAAAATCGATCCTTCCCGTGACCTTTGTTGTCGATTCATTCAGTCAATTGAACGAAGAGCCACCCTTTCAATGTTCCATCCGAATATCAAAAAAACGAACCGACTTCTTTCCATGGCACTCGATACGGCAGTGCATATTGGAGATCTCAGGGCACAGGCATCACTGCAACTTCTCTTCGGACAAAATTGCTGGATGTCGTTTCAACACGAAAAGGCTATTTATCACTTCGATCTCGGCTGGGAAATGATCAACAAACATAACATTGATGACCAGACGTTACGAATGAGAGGACTGCAACTCCAAGGGATGGCTTTCTGGATGAAGGGTCAGCTATCCATGGCAATCGAGGCCTATGAAAAGTCTCTGGGAGAGATTGATTCACTTGCCGCTGATGACTTTTCCTTCATGACTGCCCTTAATCTCGCACTTGGATACTCCTATATCGGCATGCCTCAACGGGGTCTCGGAATCTCTGAAACGATTTACAACCAGGCGAAGAAGAATGAAAATTGGCCGATTGCTTCTTTTGCCCTGGGAACATCCGGTATGATTTTCCTTGAAATGAGACAACTGCAGAACAGTAGAAAATATTTTGAAATGTCACTGGACCTCTCCAGAAATGAACATCTTCCCATGGCAGAAATTATTGCCGGGATGGGCATTGCTAACATAGAATGTCTCCAAAAAAACTTCGAAGAGGCAGAGGAATATTTTAAAGTACGATGGATCATACGTAAATCGAGCTGGTTCCATATTCTCAACGTTACGCATTCTTTTGAGGCTTTTTTCAGACTCTATCGTGAAGGATACCGCTTCGAAGATCTAATAGAACTACAGTTAAGCACCTACCTTTACTCAATTAAACATGAGCAACATCGCCTGATGTATTGCATCATCAGACGTCTTCAATTGGAACTGAGTGAAGAAGATAAATCACCGAAAGAAAAAATAGAAGCATTTTTATCTCTTGAAACTTCAACAAGAGAATGTGGAGCCACCTTCGAAACTGCTAAAATACATGTTAATCTGGCTCTTTTGTTCCTTCAGACAAACAACTGGAAGGAAGCGGAACGATATGCGAAAGAAGCCTGGGAGGTCCTGAAACATTTGGCACGGGATGTTTTCCCATCCGATCTGGCACATTTGATTCCACGCTATGATGAAGAAAAGGATCATCGTCTTTTTGATCTTATTGTTGAAATTGGAGAAGCAATTTCAAACCAGTCAAATATAGAAACCCTGCTGACAAATATAATTATTGCCATATCGAGATATACCCGATCAGAGCGGTCTGCCCTTTTTATTAAAGATAAAGATGCGGATACGATAAAAATGGTAGCATCGAGAAATTTATTAAAAGAACATTTTGAAGATGAATCATTCACCGAAGCGAAAGATCTCATCAATGCAGTGGTCAACGGTACCGATGAGACTATCCGTTATCACGAATCAAACACGGAAGACTCTTTCGATTTTCGTCGCATCATTGTCACCCCACTTATGCTAGGAAAAAAAGTATTTGGTGCTCTGTACCTGGACAGCAGATTTTTCCCGACCGAACTGAGCAGCGATCAGCGAAATCTTTTATCCGCTATTGCCTCACAAATAGCCGTTTCCATTGACCGCGCACAGGCGCATGATGAAATAGCACGGTTAAATGACAGACTCATTGAAGAAAACAGATACTACATTGAGGAGAAAGAGGAATTCCGCCCCTTTGGCGAAATCATCGGAGCCAGTAAATCGATAGCAGATATACATCGTCTTATAAATAAAGTAGCCCCAACCCAGTCGACGGTCTTGATTCTCGGTGATACGGGCGTCGGCAAGGAACTGATTGCTCGAGCAATCCATCGACAGAGCAAACGCAGTGATGGGCCTTTCATTCGGGTGAACTGCGCAGCATTACCGGACACCTTGATCGACAGCGAACTGTTCGGTCATGAAAAAGGAGCGTTTACCGGCGCCATTAAAACCAAGGCGGGAAGATTTGAACTCGCTCATAACGGCACCATTTTTCTGGACGAAGTTTCCGAGCTACCCCTTCAGACGCAGAGCAGACTATTGCGTATCCTTCAGGAAAAAGAGTTTCAGCGAGTGGGAGGAACAAAAACGCTTCATTCGGACTTTCGGCTCATCGCGGCAACAAATAAAGACCTGAAAGATGAAGTGAGTAACGGAAGTTTCAGAGCCGATCTCTTCTATCGACTTAACGTCTTCCCAATCTTTGTATCACCACTCAGGGAAAGAAAGAAAGACATACCTTTGTTGGCTGCACATTTCTTGAAACTATTTTCTTCTCAGTACAATAAAGATTACGACGGCATTCCCGAACTGGAAATGGAAAAAATGAGGAACTATTCATGGCCGGGCAACATTCGGGAACTCGCCAATATGGTAGAACACGCCGTTATCCTCGGAGACAAGAAAATAAGATTCCCTGAACTGGGCACGAAAAACATTGAGGAAGATATCGATGACGAAGAGCCCATGAGTCTGAAAGACATGGAAAAGAATCAAATTTTAAAAGCCCTTAAGAAAACAAACGGTAAGATCGGTGGTCCTGATGGCGCCTCCTCTCTCCTGGGACTGAAAAGAACGACACTGATAAACCGAATGAAAAAGCTTGGCATCACTGTGGAACGAACTGCTACATAATACTACCCATTCAATTATGCGTCCGATGTAAAGGTGAAGTTCGGTATATATTCTATAGCCGACCGTTTCGCTTGTCCTGAAAACCAGTTTGCTCTATAGTTTTGACATACAGTGGGTTATCGGCTACAGACAGGAATAAAGGAGGGTCTCACCATGTCACATTCCAATCCAGATTACTCAGCACTTGACAGACCTGAAGTGCGCATGTTCTTGTTTTATCCCCGTCAGGAAGAGTTCAGAGCTGTCCCGAAGGATAACGTAATCGATATACTTATCCCGGTAGAAGAAAATGTCGTCATCGGGTCAACCTTTCATAGTGCCGGTAAAACGAATCCGACCATCCTGTTCTTTCACGGCAACGGAGAGATTGCGGCGGACTACGACGATTTAGCACCGATCTACAACAATCTGGGAATCAACTTCTTTATTGTCGATTACCGGGGATACGGCAGATCTACAGGTGTTCCCACCGTAAGCGCCATGATGAGCGACTGTCATAGTATCATGGAATTCGTCATGAAATGGCTCAGCAACAATGAATTCACAGGCCCTTTTGTTATAATGGGACGATCACTTGGAAGTGCGTCGGCACTGGAACTTGCCGCCGCTTATCAAGATAGAATTGACGGAATCATTATTGAAAGTGGTTTTGCCTATCTTATGCCTCTCCTTCAATTGATGGGCATCAATGTACGACACTTGGGAATCTCCGAGGAAGATGGATGCCGTAATCTCGAAAAGATTTGTTTATTTGAAAAGCCCGTTCTGATAATTCATGCAGAATACGACCATATCATACCATTTTCAGACGGACAGACATTGTTCGACGCCTCAATCGCCTCCGATAAAACATTCATCAAAATCGACGGCGCTAACCATAACGATATCATGTTTCGTGGTTTTAAGATTTATATGCAGGGAATACATGATTTTATCGGCAAATTCCTGCAGTAGTGCGGAGACGTAGACGCTTATTCCCCGGCAAGATCCGAATTCACTCTTAAGAGCCACAGTGTGAAAGATTAGAACACACCGTCAGCTATCATTCTTGTCTGTCCAGTAGCTGCAATCTTTCGTCACGGCAGTGATGACATGATCGACAAAGCGGGCAAATCTCATACACTTATCAGTCTGATGTTCTTCATCACAGGAATAAAAGAGACAGTTCCAACATATTTTATCCTCATGTGAAGACGACCCTTGGGTTACTCCTTCCGACATGGATACCTTCTCCTTCCTTACAATACGCTGATAATTTTCAACGGCAGGTGATGATCTTTGACGGCCACTCTTATAGCGTTCTCCGATCCGAGGGCTTTTATGATTCCTTTTTGTCTGACCAGGTCAAGAACATCGGCAAAGGCCGTAAAATCACGTGTCGTTGTCGCCAATATTTCATCGCGCATCTGCTGACGACTTTCAGCATCATTACCGTTCAGATATCGCAGCATGGACGTATACCCCTTTTCATCGGGAAGCATATATGAATCCATATCCCCGATGGCACCGATAATGCCTTTCGTCAGTTCTGCCTGACTGAGGTTCATCGTCCGAAGAAATTCAACCGCCCCGTCAAAGGCAGCAATTGTTTTGACAAGATTCGGATCGCGGTAGGACACCATGGTGAGAACACCGGAAAGACTGTTCAATATGCAGAATGCACCATACGCACCTCCCTGCACACGGACACGATCCCATAACCATGAGTTTCTGAGGTATCGGGAGATCACCTTGGACGAACCGTGGTGTTTATATCCCATCGTATACAAACTGGCACCCTTACCGACATAATTAACCTGCGCCGGTATGGTCAGCCCCTCATATTTTTCACATTCGTCAAGTGTCCATGGCACGATTTCAGGCGTCGCCATCGGCAATTCATCAAAAAACCGATAAAGCCGTTGCTCCATTCTCGACCATGCCGCGCCGTCGACCGTAACGTTCACAATCATTGAATTTCTATTAACAAGGAGCCGAAGCATATCTTCAAGGTCGGCACGAATCGCCGACCAGTCACTGTCAACCTTTTCGGCGAGCTTTCTTACAAAAAATAGATAACTGATTCCACTCAATTGTTCGGTGAGCCACCCAGATTCATTAAAATGAGACCGCAGGCGGATATTGACAATCTGATGTCCTCCCGGTATTAACGCATTTTCCTGCCGGGCTTTTTCTTCCAGCACCATCTGACGAAACCGCTCTCTGTTATCCAGTCGGGGAGAGAGCAATATATCGTGCATTATTGATAAGAGCGACTCTGTCCGTTCCGCCATGACCTTGCTCCGCAGAAAGAGCCATGCTGCTGTGCCGCTGCTGTCTTTGATAACAGAAGTGAACGAAGAACTTCTGATCCCCCCGGTCTGCCGACTGATTCTCTTCGAAAGTTCCACGTAGTCTTCTGTCTCCGTACCCATTTGAAGGAGTGCTCTCCCAAAGAGCGGAACATACGGCAGGTATCGTTGCGGCAGTATCCGGAGATCGAAACCGACATCAAGATAACAGATTCCACTGGTGTCAAGATCGTGATACAGAACCTTCACGTCTTGATTATCAAGAAGAGAACA
>CAZCGI010000043.1:0-2860 GCA_964498145.1 uncultured Syntrophaceae bacterium | reverse complement strand
GCCATAAAAAAAGATTCGCGCATTCGATGGATGGTAATATGTTTCATGAAACTTTCTGAACCGCTCATAATCAAGAGATGGAATTGATTCGGGATCGCCCCCCGAATCGACGCCATAAGGCGTATCCGGAAAGAGCGATTGCTGTGAATACTCGGCAATGAGTCGCTGCGGTGACGAATAGGCACCTTTCATCTCGTTAAAAACGACACCCTTGTATTTTAACGGATCTTCGGGATTCTCAAGCTCGTAATGCCACCCTTCCTGCTGAAACACAAACGGCGTTATGTTCGGATAAAAAACGGCATCGAGATACACGTCAATGAGATTATAGAAGTCCTGGACATTCTGGCTTGCCACGGGATAACAGGTCTTATCCGGATAGGTGAATGCATTCAGAAATGTCTGCAGAGATCCTTTCAGAATTTCAACGAACGGTTCCTTGACAGGATATTTTCTTGAACCGCACAGAACGGAATGCTCCAGTATATGGGAGACTCCTGACGAATCGGTCGGTGGTGTGCGAAAGGAAATGCAGAACACTTTGTTTTCATCATCGTTGCTCAGCGACAACAGCTCCGCACCTGTCTTTATATGACGATATAGTCGAGCCCTTGTCTTCAACTCGTCGATCATCTCATCTCGCACCAACTCAAAACCGTACTTAATACCCATGACTTCCTCCGACATAATAATGTTGGTTTCATAATAAAAATTTACAACTCAATCAATCATTTTTACGTATTGTTATTCAAAAGAAGATTTTTCTGTATGATGATTCGCAGTAAAATTGTACTTGACAATATATATTTGGTATGCCAACTATACGCATATAAAATATTTTAAAGGAACGATTCCCATGGCAAAAGATGACCGACTGATTTTTCTATTACTAACAGCGCAGCAGAAACTCCGTAACTATATCAAAGACGAACTTCTGAAAGAAGGCGTAAAGACAACCATTGCCCAGGGAGGCATTCTCGCTCTGTTGAAGCAGAACAGCGGTCGAACTATGACCGAGCTCAGCAAGATTCTTTCAATTGACAATTCGACGATCACCGGTTTGATCGATCGCCTTGAAAAAGCCGGATTTGCAAAACGGAATTCTCATCCTCAGGATCGGCGGGTATCTCAAATAATGATAACTCCTGAGGGGCTCGATGAGGCAAATCGGTCGATAAAAGTTATGAGACGGGTTAACGAAGAGATTAAATCGGGGTTTGCGCCGGAGGAAGTGGAAGCATTCAAAAACGTACTGGGAAGTTTCTTCAAAAAATTCAAAAAATAGTTCATTAATCGAGCGTTGTTGGCATCGCATTGATTTAATACATAAGATCAAACGATGCCGCTAAGGGGGCTTAGTCAAAGGTTACTTATGGCAACGGCACTCACCAACGAATTGACGGCAATCGGGCGTCGCGCTGCAGATTTTGCACAACGGCACATTGCGCACCGGCATGACCTCCATACCATGAAAGGATTTCCCCATGATATCTGGCAGCGCATGGCTGACGAAGGACTGCTGGGTATTGGGATTTCGACTGAATATGGTGGAACGGGGGGCCGATTTCTCGACATAAGCGTGGCCGGTGAAGCGCTTTCACGAGCAGGACACAATATGGGAATTTCTCTCTCGTGGGTCATCCACAATGTTGTTTCCCGCTATTTCATCGGCGAATTCGGAAACAGCAAGCAGCGTGACACACTGCTTCCCCTTTTTGCCAAAGGGATCAAAACAGCCTCAATCGCCATCTCGGAACCGGAATCGATGGCACACCCCAAATATCTAAAAACAAACGGGGGGCAACACAATGAAGGCTTTGTAATCAACGGATACAAATCGTTTCTTACCAATGGGCAGATTGCCGATTTCTTTATTGTGTTGACGATTACGGGAAATAAGGGAGTTAAAAAGCGATTTACCTCATTTGTCATACCGAAAGAAACAAAAGGCATTGCTATCTGCAAAAACATCTCTTTAAATTTTCTGAAACCCTCGCCACATTGTGAGATACGTCTCGAGAATTGCCTCGTTCCGGCATCCTGTATACTTGGAGAAAAAGGAACGGCCTATGAGACCATGGCAAAACCCTTCCGGGAAATTGAAGAAGTCTGCCTCATGGGTCCGATCATCGGCGGCATGAAATGGCAAATCGAGCTCTTTATCGACCTTATCCGTGACAGTAACGTCGTTTCTTCAGATGAAATAAAAGGTGCCCTTGGAGAGCAATGGTACACAATCGATACGCTGCTTATCATCGCCCTTGAAGCGGCATCGATGCTTGACAGCGGATTGAAGCATCCCGAATTTCTCTCACTCCTTCTCTCGTTCAGGACAATCGCGAATCGATTTCAATCATTATTCAAGACCCTTCATTCCCGATTAAAAACAGACGAACGTACTGAGCTGGCAGTTATAACGAAGGATCTGATCAAGAGCATCAACATCGCAAACTACGTGTCTACAATTAAAAAACAAAAAATGGGAGAAGACCTCCTGATAAGAAAGGAATGACTGGTAATGTTACCGACTGACAACAATATTACATCCATAGAAAAGATACAGAGTGCATTCAGAAGTGTCGAATACATCTGCAGCAAGCATATCGCGACGACCCTCTATCTCGTGTTTCAGCTCAATAAGCCTGTTTTGGTCGAGGGCCCCGCAGGCGTCGGCAAAACGGATCTTGCAAAAAAAACCGCAGCATTTCTTGATCTTCCGCTCATACGTCTCCAGTGTTACGAAGGCCTTGATGAATCGAAATCTCTTTACGAGTGGAAATACGGGAAGCAGCTTCTCTATACCCAGATTTTGAAAGATAAACTCAACGACATTGTCCGTGAAAAAAATAATCTGGCCGAA
>CAZCGI010000042.1:3039-10521 GCA_964498145.1 uncultured Syntrophaceae bacterium | reverse complement strand
GCCCCCCCCGGGTTCGTATGATGTATCTCTGGATACCGTGACGTACCGTTTTTTCTTCTGCTGTCGTGATTCGCGTGATTTAAGAGAAACCTCTTGAACGAATCACGACCGACGAAAGACTAACGACCATTAAACGGGCATATCGTATCTGAAACTGCCGCCCCAGCTCCAGTATATGGAGCGGTTGAAATCGACATCCTGTCTGAAGGATAGCAATCTTCCCATGGATATCGGCTCCGTGATGCCTGAAGATGCCATGGCAAACGATTCATCCAGAGTGTACCATTTCATCAGGTCATAATACGTTATACTCAGAATCTCCTCATCGTTCCATGATGACACTGCATTCATTCCAACATCGTTCTGATCGAAAAAATCCTCAAGTCCATTGACCAACGACATGTCTGTTCCATTACCCCATATCGCTTCCCCGTTGACCGGTTTCATATGGTGCTTTGACATGAGATCCTCCTCACTTACATATTTAGTAATAAAAACAAGCACCAACCGTGCCACCAGCCTAACATTATCAGATAATTATCTAACTCATTATACTTATTGATAATTATTTTTTGGTATGTCACCAAATATGAATCATTGCTTTTCTATTTTCTCCTTGTCCGCTGAGTATCATAATACTCAGTGCGTAGAATTATACGCAGCCTATCCAAGCTCAAACGTACTTTCTTATTGTACTGACCACCTGTCATGAATCCGAAGTGACCGCCCCCGTTCATAGCTGATGTGCGTATGCAATAAGGACGCTGTGGTAAAAGATAGACGGAAAAAGAAGCATTTATAGTATGGACTATGATATAAGGATACATTGCATTAGTTTAAACATTGTGAATGATGATTGATAATGAAGGCAAACCGCATAGTAAAATCAATTTCAAACACGAACAAATACCGTACGGACGTAAATATAAGTGACGCAATGAATGCCAGATTTCGATTTCCAATCATTTTCTTGTTATTTGCCATGTACCTTATTTCATGTAATGCTTCCTCACCCATACCGTCACCAGACATCAGAGATAAGCTTGAGTCGGGGAATGCATATCTGAAAGATGGAAATTATGAAGAGGCCATTGCATCGTACGATTCTGTTATATCTTCTTTGAAGGGTACCGATGATCCCAATCTGCCCAACGCCTATTTCAACCGTGGGCTGGTCTTCTTAAAAATGCGAAGATACACACATGCGATTCATGACTTTTCGTCAGTGATTGAAACCAATCCCCGTGATGCAGATGCCTATTTAAACCGGGGGCTCGCCTATGCAAAGGATGCAAAGCTTGACAAGGCAATAGAGGATTATGCCACGTCACTGTCACTCAATCCGAACAATACGGCTACCTATTATGAACTGGCAATGATTCATTTCAAAAAAAATGATTACGAAAAAACAGCGTATGTTCTAAGTAAAGTTATCGCATTGAAACCCGACTTCGGAAAGGCTTACAATGGTCGCGGGCAGGCCTATTTGAAATCCGGATTGCTTGATAAGGCACTTGTCGATTTTGGTATGGCCTGTGAACTCGGCGAGAAATGTGGTTGTATAATGATGGAAATCACCTCAAAGAGTTACAGTAGTTCAAGCAACGGAAACCATTGACCGGAGCAGGGAAATATGAATGATTCCGGTAAATCGGATGAATTATGCACATACGTATGCTGCAGTGAAAACTGATAGTGATAATCCCGGGATATCGGTTCGGAAAGGCTTTTTCAACAGCATGTATATGCCAAATAAAATTTGACATAGATACAGCAGACATGGCAACAATATGCAGAAGTTATCACGATTATGTCGTACTCTGATATTCGGGCAATATCGTTTATGATGGAGGGGGTTTTTCAATGACAGGATCAACAATACAAGACTTTCATGTTTATCTCGTACCGACCAGTCACCTAGACAGTGATTCAGCAGAGGTCATATCATTCGCAACATCACGGATCGGCACCTCCCAATTACCAGTCGATAGGGCCATTAAGCTTTTTTATGCCGTCCGCGATGAAATAAAATACGATCCTTATCACATTGATATATCACGGGAGAATTTCACTGCGAGCGTGGTTCTTGCCAAGAAATCAGGGTTTTGTATCGAAAAGGCTATTCTTCTAGCCGCTTCTGCGCGAGCAGTCGACATTCCAAGCCGCCTCAGGTTTGCAGACGTCCGCAATCATCTTACCACACCGCGTCTCAAAGAATTGATGGATACCGATTTATTTATTTTTCACGGATACACTGAACTATTCTTAAATGACAAATGGATTAAGGCGACGCCTACGTTCAACAAATCACTCTGCCGGCGCTTCGGTGTCCAACCCATCGATTTTGACGGGATACACGACTCAATATTTCACGAATTCGATTCCCGGGGAGAGAGACACATGGAATATGTGAAAGACAGAGGACATTACGCTGATTTGCCGTATGATGAACTTATAGCGACATTCAGAAAATATTATCCACTGTATTTTAAAGAAGAGCGCCCACAGTCGGCTTCTTCTTTCGAAGAAGAAGCCTCCCAAGAGCGTTAACCTCATGCAGCAAAGCCAAAATATCAGAGCCGCAGAGGCCACAATTAATTAATTTCGCTAATTACGAAGGAAACGTCAGAAGAAACCGTATATGAAAAATCACAGTCTGGTTAGTGTGTCTCACCTTGTTTCTGGAATCAGACTCCTCATGCTTTGAATCTTTTTCCGTATGGTTTATCCAGTCATCAATCTTTTTTCTCTGTTACATTACAATCAGGGCATCAGCTACCTTCGGTTGGCCGTTAACAATTATGATCGGGTTGAGATCCATTTCCTGTATTGATGGAAAATGCAACGACATCTCACCGAGAGCTATAAGAATTTTCGCCAGCGCATCGATGTCAACGGGTGCCATGGATCGGTACGGGCCAAGCAGAGCAGCTGCATTGAGTGACTCCAACATTGATATAGCGTCATTATAGTTCAATGGTGACAGACGAATTGTCCGATCCTTCAGTGCTTCTGCAAAAACTCCCCCCAATCCGAACATTATACAAGGCGGAAACCCCGGGAAGCGGCTCATCCCCGCCATGAATTCGCGATCTCCATGGAGCATCTCCGAAACCAGAACAGCCACGTCCGGTTCTCTTTCCCGTATTGATGCAAAGGCATTCCGAAGGGCGATATCGGTTTCAATATTAAGATGGACCATCCCCGCTTCTGTTTTATGAAGGATGCCGGGAGAACATGCCTTCAAAGCAACAGGGTATCCGACAGTTTGAGCAGCCTTCAGAGCATCTTCGACGGTCGAGACGATTGTCTCATCCGTTGTGGGAATTCCATATGCTTTGAGAATTCTTTTTGCCCGATATTCATCAAAACCTGCATTGTTACGGTTCATTTCATCCATCGCTTCGGAAGGTATTTCCATGCGTGGCAGTTCTTTACAGCCTGACCTGTTGCTGATTTTGTTATATTGATGCAGGACACCCATGGCACGAGCTGCTTTTTCCGGTGCATCGTAAACGGGGACATCATGTTCATGAAACGTTCGTACAGCGTGATCCTCTCTTCCGAAGAAAGACGAGATTATCAATGGCTTGCCGTGTTCATGTGTCATCGTCACGAGAGACGTCAGATCGGTCTCGGGCATATGAACCGCGCCAGGTTCCGAACTATTCATAATATTTGCAATAAGGGGATAAATTTCATCGAAAAAACCCGTATCGATAATTCCATGAATAACAACACCATCGATCTCATCGGCTTCGAAGACGATCCGCGGCAGCTTATCGGCAAGTAGAGACATATCAAGATGAAAGGTAAGATCGACGGGGTTGCGTGAACTCGCATGGCCGGGAATATGCTCGCCTATTTTATTCCGAATTTCATCCGAGAACTCGGGAACATCAAGATGGCACAGATTGCAGGTCGTCGCAATCCCCGTACCGGGACCTCCCGAGTTCGTCAATACGGCAATCCGTGATCCTCTGAGGGGCGGCTGCGAAGCCAAAGCCCATCCGCCTTTGAATACTTCTTCAATTGAATTGACCCGAATGATACCCGCCTGTTCGAACAGGCCCTTATATATATAATCTGGGCCCGCCATGGCACCGGTGTGGCTCGATCCCGCCCGGGCCCCTGCTTCCGTACCGCCAACATATTGCGCGATAATAGGTTTACGTGAACTCACATGGCGGGCTACATCGAGAAAATCTCCCGCGCGGCTAATCCCTTCTATATAAAGAGCAATGGCTTTTGTTGCATCATCCTCACCCAGGTATTCCAGGCATTCCACAATATCGATGTTGGTCCCATTACCGATACTGATTGCTTTACTGATTTTGATACCATGCTTATGAAGATATGAAAGGTTTTGTGTTATATACGTACCGCTTTGTGAGGCTATTCCAAGTTTCCCATTAAGGTCGTGAACAGGGGCAACCGTAAGATTCAGAGGAAGCTGTGTGTTGATAATCCCGACACAGTTCGGTCCCACGAATCTCATATTATATTGCCGTGCAACATCGATGATTCTACATTCCAGATCCTGTCCTGTCATTCCAGTTTCCCTGAAACCTCCACTGATAATGATGGCGTGGCGTGTTCCTATCTTTCCAAATTCTTCCAGGAATTCAGGGACAAGCCGTGTGGGTACCACCAGTACCGCCAGATCTGGTGCATAGGGAAGATCACCGACGGAAGCATATGCCGTACGCCCAAGAACCGTTTTATCCCGTGGGTGGACGGGAAGAATATCACCGGGAAAATCGTTGCCGATCAAGTTCAGACATTGAATCGTACCCATCTTGGAAACGTTATTACTTGCTCCGACAAACGCAATCGAATTAGGATTCATGATCGTATGAAGGGGATTTGTCTTCATCGTATTCCACTCCTTTTTCCGTGAATTGTCACATTGCCTGTGCATTATCCCTATATTCAGAAATGACCATGAGTCAAGATAAATTAAAAACTAAAAGACAGAATCTTCACCATGACGCCATTTGATTTTCATTTTCAAATTACCTAACGATAAAACGCACTGCCAATTCTTAACTCCAATCTTTTTGAGATAAATAAAGGCATTGCACGTGATTGTAACAATATCTCAATACCACAAGAAAGAGCGCGAATTTCAGAATATCTACAATGATTCTCCATGATATTACCCGCACATAAATGCATATTTTGTGTTATTTTTTAATATAATGTAAAAATGCCGATTCAGTTTGTATCATGACAACGAAGTGAATTCTTTATTGGCTATGCGTCATTTGAACACAGCCTGTGTTACCGGTTGACAAAAAGCATGGCGTCATGCGATACATGCACAAGTATGTTCGCAATAACTAAACCGTGTATGCGAGGCATCCCGTTCCGTATATCGTCTTGAGGGGGTAATGATACCGATGAAAAGGGTCTCAGTGGACAATTTGCGTCCGGGAATGAAACTTGCAAAACCCGTCGTTAAAGATACAATCACGCTGCTTGGAGAAGGTACCGAACTGACTGAAAGATTAATATCAAAAATCAAAGACTTAAACATTACGGATGTATCCATCGACGCACCCCGGGGAGACGGAATCACAAAGGAAACATTACTCCGACAACTTGACCAAAGATTTAAAAACAGAGATTCCGAACCACATATGGCGCTGATCAAGCGACTGGTGAAAGAACACATCGAGGATTCCTATGAATGAGCTGAGCATCGAACGTTTGCGAAGAAAAGTAGAAAACATTCATAATCTGCCGACGATTCCGGAAACGATAAAGCAGATATCGGAAATTATTGGAAAACCGAACATATCATTGAATGAAATCAGTGATTTCATAGCAAACGATCCTGCACTGACAACAAAAATACTCAAAATGATTAATTCGGCGGTGTATGGATTTCCCGGAAGAATTTCCCTTGTTTCCCACGCTACCGTTCTCCTCGGGCTCAACGTTATCAAAGGATTGCTCATCGGTGTTTCCGTGTCGGAGTTCATGGAGGAAGCCATGTCGGGACTGTGGAATCACTCCCTTGCGTGTGCTGTCACAGGACGCATTCTCGCCCAGAAAAAGAAAATATCAGAACCGGAGGAAGTTTACGCAGCCGGATTGCTGCATGACATAGGAAAGGTCATCCTGATTCAATCATACCGTGAAGAATATGAAAACATCATGAACCGGGCAAAGGATCAGAAGACAACGGTTATCGAGGAAGAAAAAGGATACTTTCCGGTCAATCATGGCACTATTGGAGGATGGCTGGCGGAAAAATGGCACTTCCCCATAAGGCTATCCGAAATGATCAAGAATCACCATGACCCTCTCCGATCACAGTCTGCATCCATAGAAACGGCTCTTGTCCACGTTTCGGATATTCTTGTCAGGGCACGGGGTATCGGTTTTCCCGGTGACTATTCGATACCTGTCGTCAATCCTCGTGCTTATGAACTTCTTAACTTCAGTGAATCGGATATAAAAGAAACCCTCGAGGAAATGGAAGATATAGTGGAACTCACAGAGGAACAGTCATCGCTATGAAAAAAAACGTCATCCTCATATCTTCGGATGTGGTTGTACGAAGCATTGCCGACAAGCTATTAAAAGTTCACTACGATGTTGTTAACTTCAGCTCCATCCAGTCTGCCCTCGATCATATATACTACGATGTTTCAAATCTCCTCATCATCGATATCAAAGCAGGTGATCCCCTCACTATTGATGTGCTTAATAACCTGAAAAATGATCCCATGTTCAATCAGATGCCGGTTCTTGCTATTCTATCGGATGATTTTATCCTCACACAGTGGGATTCATTGTTTGTTGAAGACTACATATGGTCCTCCCACATGGAAAAAGAACTTATTAACCGGGCAAGCCTCTGCATAGCCAGAGCAGAAAGGACCGTTGAAATGAACCCCTTGACCCGACTACCGGGGAATATTTCAATTACCAGACAGATACAGTTCAGGCTCGATGAAGGCAGGGTCTGTACCTTGGCACATGCCGATATCGATCACTTCAAGCCGTTCAATGACAAATACGGGTTCGGCCGAGGCGACGAAATTATCAAAATTACCGGACGACTTATTTTAAATATTGTAAAAAACAGGCAACAAAACGACAGTTTTGTCGGACATATCGGTGGAGATGATTTCATTTTTATCATGGACAGAGATCTGATCGAAGATGCATCACAGGAAATCATCAGTGCATTTGACAAAATAGTCCCCACATTTTACGACCCTGATGACCGAGAACAGGGACATATACAATCGACAGACCGACGGGGAAATGTCCAGTTGTTCGACATTATGACCCTTTCCATAGGAATCACAACAAATAATTATGAAAAATTTTCACATTACGGAGAAATATCAGAGCGGGCATCGGAAATGAAAAGCTACGCCAAACAGTTCAAAGGAAGTTGCTTCCGTGTAGACAGACGGAAACAAACTGCTCAATAATACCCCATTCGTTTATCACTCCTAATAT
>CAZCGI010000042.1:0-2990 GCA_964498145.1 uncultured Syntrophaceae bacterium | reverse complement strand
ACCCTCGTTTGACTGCATCATCGATCATTGTCTTTGCATATGCCCACAAGAGCGGTGCTCCCTCTTTGATCGGCTTGTTTCTCTCGATGACCTGATGTTTTTTTATGGAGTGTCGCTTCCACATTAACCCCTTTGTCGTATAATTATGAAGCAGTGGTTGAAACCGATCGATGGCATTGGCAAAGTGGCTTTCCGCAGTCCTGCGTTGCTGAAATTCACTCCAGAGCATACGAAATTCCTCCGCCTGATCATCGGGAAGCATCGCAAAGATGCGATCGGCCGCTGCACTCTCCCGTTTAGCCTGATCATTCATACTCTCGGCATCATAACAGAACGTATCACCGGCATCGATCTCAACAAGATCGTGAAGGAGAACCATTTTGAGAACGCGGGGGACATCAATACCGTTTTCTGCATATTCCGAGAAAAGAATCACCATAACGGCAAGATGCCATGAATGCTCGGCATCGTTTTCCTGACGTGAGGAATCCATCAAAACAGTTTGACGGAACACATGTTTCAATTTGTCAATCTCAATAACAAAGTCGATCTGCTTTTTAAAGCGATCCGTATCCACTGCTGTAACCTCCTTACTAATATAATGTTTCGGTACCTTCTCAAATGTGTTGTCAACCGTCGGTGACAGGATGTAAATAATAAAGAAATGTTATGTTAATAAAATTTCAGCGCCTCGATTAAGATCTTTATCGACAGTCGTATCGGTATCTTCACAACCCCACAATCACTGACTTTCGGAAGAGTCTTTTCCTTGACTTTTGTCTGCATATCCTCCATATCTATGATGTTTTTAAACATTGAACTGATACATACCTTAAGAAAAAACGGATTGGAAAGCATTTATTCGCAAACTGAAGAAAATGATGGGAAAAGATCTTATTATACGATGTCTTCGATGCGGACAGAAAAATCGGATCCACCATGCACGAATCGGCGATACACCGCTGTGCGGCAAGTGTAACGCCTATCTTGACGAACTCATTCTCCGGTGCCTTGCCTGCGGAACGAGAAACATTGTTCGTGAAGACCGCCTTCATGACAGACCGATCTGCGGCAAATGCGGAGTCCCCCTCTACCAGGGATACGCCGATGATATCGGTGACAAGAACTTTGTCGAAGAAGTGATTTCATTTCCCGGACCGGTCCTTATGTGCTGCTGGGCTCCCTGGTGTTCGTCAAACCGCGTTATGATCCCGATTCTGAACGAACTGGGGAGAAAATATGCGGGGGGAGTGAAGATCGCCAAGCTCAATATCTACGAAAACCCTCAAGTTGCTGAAAAATATAATATAACCCGTACGCCGACGTTGCTTTTCTACCGAAACGGAATCGTTATCAAACGAATTGAAGGAGAGCAGAAACAGGACGAGATTGAATCATTCCTCCGGAGTATCATCAAGGAAGACACGGGGGATTCCGATTAAAACCGGCAGACGGAATCAATTGCTTGATGGAGCCTATCCGGCAGTGGGCCGCGCTCCTCATCATCCGAAGCTAGAAAATCAATCAGGTCACTGTCATTTATCTCTGAAAACATCAATAAAAAGAGGGGACATATTCCAAGAATCATGGAGAGTGCAACCCTTTTCTTCCATGATTCGAGAGAAGCGAACTCACCGCTGGTAAGGGGGACCATTCCTCCTCCGAACCGGTCCCGTTCTTCCTGCGGGATGCCGCCTGGTACAAGCTCACCCATACGATTGTCTCTGTCCGGTTCTCCCCTTTTCGTTCCATCGCAGATCTTTTGTACCATGCTCAGGATGTCATGCAGTGTTCCATTGCCGGGAATAACCCGGGAAACCGCAACAGGATCAAGCCCCCCTTCAGTACAGGCCGTAATAACAGAGAATACATCGGCTTT
Source organism: uncultured Syntrophaceae bacterium (assembly GCA_964498145.1). GTDB lineage: Bacteria > Desulfobacterota > Syntrophia > Syntrophales > UBA6807 > DSDU01. Next base: position 1,111 of record CAZCGI010000042.1, on the reverse strand, counting down.
GCATTTATCCGCCAACGCTGCAAATCCCAGATGATCCGTCAGCGTAAGTTTTCTTGTTTCCTTCACATCATTACGTTCAGATACCGGTGCAGCGACCACGTCGATATGACTCATACAGGGGAACGGGCAGTGGTAACACGCCATCGGTCGCATTTTCTTTGCCGACAGCAGTTCTATAATGGCACTGTCTGCACCGACTTGTTCAAGAACCCTGTTGAACCCAGGTCTTTTCCCACGAAGCGATGATGCGAGTTCATTCAGCATTGTTTCAGACCGGACTAAATTACCGTCACCGAACGGCAATCCGTCAATTCCGTCAAAGACGATACCTTTGAGATTTTTAGATGCCATTATCGAGGCAAGTCCCGTTTTATCGAAACTTCCTCCCCTGCCGAGGGAAACGGACGAACAGCCGGGATTGTTTTCCGCGGCGGGACCCGTGATAATGGCTGATCGAGCATGTCTAATCTCCCGTCGCACTATTGTGGATGCTTCAGTAATGCCCCGGTTCAACAATGAATCAGCGGTATGAAACGTCATCATTCTCTCACGAACCGAAATAACCTGCGTCCGGAGGGCTGCATTTTTTATAATAATGAAGTCAAAACCGGCACATTTCATTTCCGGGCCGGTACGTATCGTCAGAGGGACATTGCTGATCTTTCCGGATAACGGAGATCGAAAGGTGGCAATCATGAGACAGGAAGCGGGCGCAAAGCTCCCCGTTAACGGACCGGTACCAAGTATGATGGGGTTATCGTCACCGTACCGATCAAAAAGAATACGATTGACGGCGGCACCGCCGATATGCTCGGATATGATCGATTCGTCGAGGGGAACGACCTGAACGGACAGATCGCTCAGATCAATGATTCCTATATTCCTGGTAAAATGCGTTTCGTAAAATGTCATAATGTGGTCTCTTCCGGGATTCCCGGAACCCCTTTCTGCCAGCGAAATCGAATCTTCGCGGCGCCGTAGGGACAACGATCGATGCATCGCATGCACATGATACACTCGGTCATCGGGATTATCGGTGAAACCCCTTCCCGCAACAAATCCTTATCGATAATTCCAACGGGACAAACCTCCGCACACTGGGTACAGGAAA
>CAZCGI010000041.1:0-10567 GCA_964498145.1 uncultured Syntrophaceae bacterium | reverse complement strand
CGGTTGCTTGTGAATGCAGACGAGTGACTTCCAGTGCCAGATCGGCGGTGCCCGTCGCCACATCAAGGTAGCGATGAGTGCTGTTAAAAGACATCTGACGCACGGCGAAACGCCTCCATGCAATATCCCGGCGAAGACTGAGAAGGTGGTTTAACAAGTCGTACCGCTTAGTGATGGTGGCGAAGATTTCCTTCACCATTCCGGTATGTTCTGTTTCGGTGATACTTCTCACCGGTTTGTATTGTGTGGTTATGCGTTTCTCCATATGTGAATGTTCTCTTTACAACTGCCTCTATTTCATAACGTTCAGTAACGGCAGTGTGACGATTTTTCAGCGAGCTATCGATATGGCGTTGTTTGTGATGCTGCTATTTGCCTGGGCTGTCTTCTCGCAGTTTGAACAACGGTTCGTTAGCAGAAATTGTAGTGAATGGGAAGTAGAAAAAAGACATATATTGTGACTTCTTCGGATCTCTGTCAGTATCGATCAGATTTTCCCGGAGGAAGTGCGAGGGAGAGATCAAACCAGGTAAGGATGCCATCGTTCTGCTCCCGCGGGCAGGTGTGAGACAGATCGTCGATGACCCGGAGAGTGACATCCGCTCCGGCCGCTGTAAGCAAGTCACAATCCTGGCGTGCCCGATCTATGGGAAACATCCAGTCAAAGGCGCCGTGAACCCAGTAAATGCGTCGTCCTCTGACGTGTCGAAAATCAAAGGGGGGGAGAACTCCCGCAACGGGGGCAAATGCCGCATAGGGGGTTTCTTAATTAAGGGCACAGGCAAGTAAAGAGGTCGCTACATCGGAAAGACCGGTAAGCAGAATGCTCTGTTTGTCCACGTGCCATTGGCTCGTAATGTAATCAAGTATTTTGTTTAAAAGGGCCGAATCGGCATCGAGGCCGGTGATCGACCACGTTATTGCCTGTGATGAGGGGGCGACCAGAATAAAGCGGCGACTTCGGGCCTCCCTGAGCCACGTCCAGATAAAATCCCGGCCGTGGCCGAAACCGCCATGAAGGGCGACGACAATCGGCCATGTCTTGGAATGATCATACGATTCGGGGACATAAAGAGAGGCGCTTCCCCGGGCATAAGGATTGTCGTTCATACCCAGATGAAACAGTCCCACCGGATGGTCCGGCAGTGTCTCCGGATCGAGATCCATGATTTGGTCATATACCGGCGGTTCAAAGAAGAATCGATTGACCGAAGGAAAGAACTGACGGAGCTGAAACAGGACTTCCTGAGTGCGTCCTATTTTTCGTTTGGCCTTGCTGAAATTCATCAGAGATTCTTCCAGCCCGGTCGGTTCGGAAAAGGTGCGAATCGCATCGAGGGCATCTCCGGCGGCATCTTCCAGATATTTATACAGAGCTTCCATGCCGGACCGGTGCGAGAGCAACTGAAACGACTCATGAGATTGTTCGAGACGTTTCGCCAATGGAATGACCTTTTCCTGGAGATGATCCACGATACCGGGATCAAACTGACGCTGTATCGTCTCGAAGACGTCGATGGTTGACACAAGATCGGAACAGAGGGCATCAATGATTTGAATGTCGTCTTTATTTAAAGCACGTTGTGTCATCGCGGCCTCCCTGATCATTTCCATATTCATGCTGTATTGTGAAAATCCGACTATCTTCATATCTACGAAAGAAAGAGATCTTGTCAACAAGAATATAATGCCATATTCAGTAAACGCTAAGAGACTCTGGCACAACCTATCCGTCTATGATAAGAGATTCGATTAGATTATGGATTTGATCAATCTCGATCAATGCAACGGGGAAGGCATCATATGCGTGTTCTGTTATTAAATCCTTCGACAATGGGGGTATTTCGATCCGTGAGGGTCGTTTTTCCACCCCTCGGACTGCTTTATCTCGCGTCGGCCCTTCGGAATCGCCGATATGATGTCACGGTAGTCGACCGCTCTGTTGACCATCGGCCCATCGATTATTCATCATTCGATGTGGTGGGTATCCATAGCGATACGACGCGCTACAGGAGAGCCCTCGAACTGGCCCGCAAGGCAAAAGCAGGAGGGGCAAAAGTTGTTATGGGGGGACCCCACCCTTGTTTTGTTGCAGATGATGTCCTGGGAAGCGGGCTGGTCGATGCCATTGTGAGAGGTGAGGGGGAAGAGACATTTCCGACACTTCTCGATGCATGGAACAATGGTGCGGACCTTTCATCCATTCCCGGCATTATTTTTAAGACGGCCGATGGAATCGTTGATACGGGAGAGCCGATTCGTATTGCCGATGCCGATGCCATTGATTTCCCCGCAAGGGATCTTGTTGATATGTCATTATACGCGCAGACCCAATTGGCTTTCCGACGGTTGACGTCTGTGCATACCAGTCGGGGGTGTCCCCATCAATGCCGTTTCTGTTCCTCAAGCCGTTTTGACGGTGTGAAGTGGCGTGCCCGAAGTTCCGAGAATGTCCTTGCGGAAATCGAACACCTGGTCCGCGATTTGGGATTCGGTGCGATAGCCTTCGTTGATGATAATTTCGCCGGTTCTTCGAAGCGGGTGCATGAGATTTGTGAGGGGATTCTCCAACGGGGACTCGATGTGAAATGGTGGTGCTTCTGCCGGGTTGATACGATTGTCCGCCACCCCGACATGATCAGGCATATGGCGCAGGCCGGAGCGTACTCCGTTTTTACCGGTGTTGAAGCTGCCAGCGTAGAAGTCCTTGACTATATTAATAAAAAGATCGCGCCGGATATGGCACGGGAGGCGGTGGAGATCCTGAGGCGCAATGGAATAGAAACGTGGGCAAGCTACATTCTGGGAGCTCCGGAAGAAGATCGGGACGACATTCTTTCCACCATCCGGCTTGCCTGTGAGCTTGACACAGAGATTGCCCAATTCACCTTGCTCACGCCATACCCCGGGACCGCGCTGTTTGAAGATCTGAAAGACAGGATTTCCGTGACGGACTGGAGTAAATATGATGCTGTGCATGCCGTTTTCCGGCATCCCTCCATCCCGCGATTGGAGCTTCAGCGACTGCTCCTGCGGGCATACATTACGTTTTACCTTCGACACAGCAGATCAATCGCCGGCTTTTTCCGTTTTCTTTCCAGTCGAAAATACGGGGCGCAGATAGCCGGAGTCTCGCTGGACAAGAGAAAGCAATAACGATTCCCGCGTATACCCTGGTCAAGCGGCATAGACCGTCAGCAATCGGAATTGTTTATCAACACAGGTCGATTCATTCCGATAAGTTTTCCCCATGATCGGCATCAGAAGGTGAGGAGTTTTGCATCACTCTTGAGAATTTCCGTGAATGGTTCCCCCATGTATTTCACCTCAATACCCAGTTTTTCCAGCTCTTCTGCTACTCCGAATATGTCGGCACAACGCCGGCATGCCAAAAGATTCACGCCGGCGTCTTTCATGGCTGTGATGTGATCCTGCAGTTCCGCATCGCCGGCAAGCACTTTCGATGAGGAGCCCCATACAATCAGGGTAACATCGTCCCACCAATTCCGTAACTTGGCATTTAATGTGTACATGAAAACCATTGACAATGCCACGTCCCGGTCCCCTGTCGTCCATAATACAACAAGGCGGTCGGGTTGTTTGCTCATGATCATCCCTCCTTGTGACGTTATGTGTTCATTAATGTATCAATGTTGTGAGATTATGATTTTAACACCGGGTTTGTCCCTTCCAATTCCAGGCAAATGCTTTTACCATTGAACGGGGAGGTAAATTTCAACCCCGTGGCGGCGACCTTCAACCCTACTGTGTTTTTATTTCCCCTGCCGTAGCGGGGATCTCCCATGACGGGATAGCCGATCATATCGAAATGGCGTCGTATCTGGTGAAGCCTTCCCGTTCCGATCGTTACGGTCAATGTGGTTGTATTCGTTATGGAATCGTACGTTTCCACGAGATAGTCCGTCAATGCTTCCTTACCATCAAGCGGCAGTGCGATCGATCCGTTCTTCCCGGTCATGTTTCCCAGAACTTCTATTCGATAATGCTTTTCGCTTTTATTATTTCGAAAAAGGCGTGACAGTTTTGCCGCAGCGTCTTTCGTATGGGCAACAAGGACCAGACCCAACGCTTCACGATCAAGGCGGTGAACGGGAAATGCTTTACGGTGAGGGGTAAATCCTGTTTCGGCCTGCCGCAGCAGTGAACAGTGATCCCCGTACATCGTCCCCTGAGTCATCAGGCCGGGAGGTTTGTACCAGACACTGTAACGCTTCTCATCATACAGGCAGGCTGCCCGGGGCGGTTCGATCGATAGGATTGCTTCATCATAATATAATTCGATATGATCATCCTGTGACAGTTGTGCAGTTGCCTTGCGCAGCCGCTCCCTTTTTTTTGTTCCCTTCTTTATCCAGACGGCACCTTTGATCATTGCATGTTTGATCTTACTTTTCGAGATGCCGGTCAGAGCCGCCAAAAAGTCGCAGGCGATTGTCGGGTCATCAGGGCCGACCGTTTTTTTGAGCGATAAAGTATTCATTCTAGAATCGAGGTTTCCGTTTTTCCTTCTGCGCACGAACACCCTCACGGGCCTCGTCGCTCATGAAAATGGGCATACCGATTTTCATCTCCATTTTCATGGCGTCCTCAAGAGAGAGGCCTCGTATTTCCCGGGAACATCGTACCATACCCCTGACAGACATTGGTCCGTTTCCTGCGATTTTCATTGCAAGCTCCATTGCACTGTCCATAAGCTTCTCCCGTGGGACGACTCGGTTCAGAAACCCCCATTCGTAAAGGGTGGAGGCCGGAAAGTTATTTCCGGTGAGGAGGATTTCCATAGCACGGGTGCTGCCGATCTGCATTGGGAGGAAGACATTCGATCCTCCCACCGGCATAACGCCGAGGGTAGTTTCCCGCATCTGGAACAGAGCGTCCTCGGACGCAACCCGGAGTTCGCAGCCCATTGTCATTTCAAAGCCGCCGGTAAGGCAGTATCCGTGGATCGCAGCGATCACCGGTTTATCCAGATCCCGGTATTTGAGCATGGCTCTTCCAACGGCATCGTCCCGGGATATAAGCCATTTTTCCCCCTCTGTCTCGGGTTTTCGGGCAGCGGTGAGAACAGGAATTGCCGTGTTGAGGTCCATGCCGGAACAAAAGATATCGGAAAGTGCAGAATAGAGGATTATGACGCGTACATCATCGTCCTGCCCGCACTGTTCCCAGATGGTGAATAGATCGAGAAGCACATCGGGGCCAAGGGCATTTTTCGTTTCGGGTATGTTCAACCCTACCCGTGCAATATGTCCTTCTTTGAAAAATTCTATACCCATTATTTCCTCCTTCCCATTATGTGTAAATTAAATGGTATTTCGTCATGTCAGCTTCATTTCCGTTACCGGCGGCGGAGAACTCCATTCCCATGCCACCATCCTCACGTGCCGGGTTCGGTGATTTCGTCGAGAAACTGTATGAGATTGTCCCGGACAAGGACGAAAGCAGGTCCTCCGCCGAATTCCACGCCGATTGCAGCGGCTTCGAGAATTTCCTGCCTGGTCGCTCCCGCCGATACGGCATTGTTTGCGTGATTGGCAAGACAGGGAATACATCGAGTTGCCACCGACAGAGCCACGGCAATGAGTTCCTTGTATTTCCGGTCCAGTGCGCCGGGTTTGTAGTAATATTTCATGAGTTCATTGAAGCCGTGGAAGAGGTTGGGGGCCTCTTCTTCCAGTTTCTTTCTGTTGACCAAACGATGTTTCAGGATATCCTTTGCATTTCTCATAAATAGAATCCCTTTCAATCACTTATACCATGGTTGACGCTTACATTGACCTTTCGAATAGGTGATGCTAGTGTTTCTCGGTATGAGCTGCTGTGTTGCAGTAAATAATAGGTGAGTCAGTAGAGGAAAGCAAATAAAAAGACCGAATCAGCAGTAATGATTCGATGATGGGGAGATACTGTGCACCGAAAGATCACGAGGGGAATAGACGAAGATGTTCTTCATCATGATCTTGAACGATACCGTCAGATAGCAATTGAACGGGGCGCCACCGATGCGAAGATCATCATGACGGATAAGATTTACATCGACGAACGAGTCCGGATGAAATGTATCAATCCCCGGTGCGACAATTACGGATTCTGTGCGAACTGTCCTCCCCATGTACCCGATATGGATTTTGTCAGGACGGTGGTGGGTCTGTTTTCTTATGCACTGTTCTTTACTGTTGATGTACCCGGAACCGCTCTTGATGAAGACAACCGGAAGACTGCCCTCCAGGTCTCCCGACTCGTTTCGGAAATAGAATCCCAGGCATACTATGACGGATATTATCTTGCCGTCGGCTTTTGCGGCGCGGCATGCCGGGGAACCTTATGCCCGGCTGACCAGGAGTGCCTGGCACTCAAACCGGGTGAAACGTGCCGATTTTCATTCAAAGCCCGGCCTACGATGCACGGTGTCGGTATGGATGTCTTTAAAATGGCCGCCGAAGTCGGGTGGGATATTTACCCTGTGGGGATGGCGACGAAGCCGGACGATGTACTATCTGTTTCTAATCTCGGTTTGATTCTCATATATTAATGAAGAGAAATGTATGATGTATGTGGGATTTGTGCCGACTCTAGAACAAGTGCGTCCAAAGGAATCAGGATTACGGAGTCCCGTTTCCGTTACGTGAGGGATCGGTTGTTGAACGGCTGTTCTTGTTTTATCACCAACGGTGCATCTTTCGAGGGAATCTTTTCGTATAAGGGCTGTTCATCGTGCGTCCATGTGAATGTCCTGCCCTGCGCATGGTGGTAGATTGCGGCAGTATCATCTCGATCCGCTTCATCAACTCTTCCATCTGTACTGGTTTTGCAACGTATCGTTGCCCTTTGATGGCATTTTCTTCGTGTTTTCTGATGAGAGCAGTAACGAAAATGATAGGAATATCCTTCAACGTGGGCTCATTTTTGATCATGGCAGCTACTTCGCCGCCAGGAAGATCAGGTATGTTGATGTCCAACAGAATGATATCGGGGCCGAATTCCTTTGCCGAACTTACTGCACGGGTGCCTTTGTTTTCTTCTCTCACCTGATAGTTAGCCGTTTCTTCAAAGTATGACTTGACGATGCTGGTAAAGCTCTTCTCATCATCAATAATGAGGACTTTAATCGGTCTTGTCTGTTGAATCATTTTGTTCACCTCGTCGGTGTTTTGGGCATTCCTGTATTGTAAATAATTAGCAATATTCATGCCCCATGTGTCTTTTTTACAAAGGATGCAGCACGACAGGCGTCCCTGCGAGATATGTTAATACCTGATCTGGGGTGAGAAATGAAACAATAGCAACTGTTTCAAAGTTTTGCTATCCGTGTCATGATCGGCTATTTTACCTCTGCTTAATACAGCTGAAGTGTGATGGTTGACAATGAGAGAAATGAACGGAGGAAATTGTTGCCCGACGATTAGGAAATTAAAATAAGTGCGTCAGGTAATATAAAAGATTTCCCACGAAAGATTCCAGAAAGTTGCTCAGTCATGAGCATTCCGTGACGCCAGCAACTTTTTGGCATTCTTTTCAAAGGTGATGGTCATTTTTACCGGATGGAACTCAACGGAGCGGAGTGGGAAGAATGCATTTTGACGACCGATATTTCTGTCTTCAAACCGATTATCAACATTTTGTGGTTTGAGATAGACTGAAATTTTTAATATTGTTGGTTTTTCTGGTTGCAGGGTGTCGATGGCTTGTGTCAGTCGCGTGTTAATGATTGTTTGACCTTTGCCGGACATTTTTGCCGCAATGAATGGTGTCGGTTGCGGCAATGCTCTACTATAATCCAAGCTTGGTTTATTTCGTTTCTCTTTGCAGGCATAGGTGATGTCCCATTTGAAGATTGACGATTCATCGAGCAACTTCATTTTTTCGAGAAGATCATTTCTGCTTTCTTGGATCGTTCTTCTCGTAAATAGTTCCGATGGCTTGTAGTGACTGAAGGTCGGCTTTCCCAATTCCATGAAGAGATCCTCGATATCCTGATCATACATGATATCTCCGCTGAGTTTGTAATACGCGCAAAAAACCGATTCCTTGTCGAGGGTAACGGTGGAACCGCCGATGCACGGCGCAGCAACCATGATGGTGCCGAGAAGTGCGACGATGACTATGACGGAAGTGAAAAATACCTGCTGTGATTTCATCATGACCTGTGTTTATTAAGGATATATTGCATGGGATCGACAACCCGCCCTTTCACGATAACCACGTAGTGGAGGTGACGACTCGTTGACATACCTGTGTTGCCCATACTTCCGAGGGATTGGCCTCGCGTCACCTTTTCTCCTTTCTTAACGTTCATCGTATCGAAATGGCCGTAAATTGTTTTTATCCCTTTTGTATGTTGTATAACAATATACTTGCCGAGCCATTGATCATGTCCTTTTGTGATGACCACTCCATCCGCAGGCGAAATGATTTTTGTTCCTGCCGGACCGATAATGTCGATGCCCGAATGAAACTCCGGTTGATCGGTAAAAGGATTTTTCCTCCATCCGAAACCGGATGTTATCCTGGGGTCTTTCACGTCGACCGGTATGATGCTGGGAGTCGATCTTCGTGCCTCTTCCTGCTTTATAATCAGATGATTGAGCACCTCGTGATTTGTGCACAACCGTTTGAGTTTTTCCGGCAGGACAGTTGTATATGACGGTGTCGGATTCAGTGATGCATACTCGGTTTTACCGCGGGTCGAATCGGCCACGGTGCCGTCGATGTCTATTTCCCCACCGCCGATCATGACCGGTTCGAGGGATTTGTATTTTTCCAAGCCAAAATAATGACGAAGCATGGCATCTTGTTCTTCAACGGCAGCCAGATTTTTTTCAATGTAATGGAGCGCCATAATTTTGTCGTATAAGTGTTGCTCGCGTTTACGCAGTGAAGATATTTCCTGACGAAGATTTAAAAGCCCTGTTTCGAGAACGGGAACAGCGATAATGCAAAGCACAATGATACATACAAATATTCTTATAAGGCGGGGGCTTATGCGCACCGATCGTATCGTTCCGGTTCCCTCGCGGGGAATCCACATGATAACGGTCTTGTCGGCTTTCATCCGGTTTATCCTTCTTTTATGTTTAATGATGTCGTATTTCGTATGTTTTACAAGTCAATTGTGTCACAGTTGGTGCCACAGATTATTTCGGTACTTGATGAGAAAATCTTGAGTTTACAGGCTCTTCGTTACAAAAAAAGTATTGTATGGAAAGTTGTACGGTCGTATACGGAAAACGTTATCGGTCGGACACCATTTGAGTTGGCGATTACTCATGTGAGTTATGGGATGAGGCTAAAGCAGGATTATCATCGTCGATATGCTCATACGATTTCGGAAAAAGCGATACCCCCAATAATATTGTATTAAATACTTCTTTTGTTCGGGAAATCATCGCCGGCGTCGCTTGATGGAGTCTGTTTATCCACTGCCACGGATGTCAGCGTGATCTAAATACGTTCTGAACTTCTGCAGGCACTTTTGCATATTCAACCGTCCAAAGCCGATGCGGAAATGATTGCTGCCTGGGTCATATACCGTTCCCGGAAGCAGCAGTACCCCTGATTGATCGACGAGATCACGGCAAAATGTTTCGATGTTGCCGTCCATAAGCCGTGGAAAGGCAATCGGACCGGCAGTTGGTGGTATCCATGAGAATCGATGGGCGTAGTCATCAAAAAAATCGTGGAGCAGGGAAAGATTTTTGCGGATAATTTCACGATTCCTGTCGATAATTCGCGTTCTGTGTTTTAATGCTATCGTTGCGAGAAATTCACCGGGAGCGCTGTTGCAGATCGTTGTATAGTCTTTGAATGCTGAAAGTTTATTCAATATAGGAATGTTTCGTGTGGCAATCCAGCCGATCCTGAGTCCGGCAAGGCCGAACGACTTCGACATGACACCGAGAGAAATCCCCCTGTCGTCAATCTCACAGAGTGCCGGAAGTCGATCCTCTTCATGATATTCAAGAAATCGATAGACCTCATCAGAAAAGATAATAAATCCGTGTTTTTGAGAGAGTGCGACCAGTTCCTGAAATTCTCCTTTCGGCATGGTGTATCCTGTTGGATTGTGGGGACAGTTAATCACGACCAATTTAGTTGTGGGGCGGATGTGCTTTCTCAGGGTATCGAGATCCAGAGTCCAGTTCGATTCATGGGATGTTTTCCAGGGTGTCACGTCGCATCCAATCGCACCGGCGATTTCCCATAATGACTGGTAGCACGGATAGTGAACAATGACGTGATCTTCCCGGTTAAGCAGAACATTCATGACACTGAAGATGGGTTCTTCTCCTCCCGTATATACCAGAATGTGATCTGTTTCGATGTGTTCGTAGAGTGCGGCGATACGCTCCCGCAGCCGAAGATCTCCCTGTGATTCGGTGTAGCCAAGCCACAATTGCTCAAGCGCTGCTGATGCGTCCGGTTCCATAGCCACCAGGTCGCCTACGGACATGGATTCGCAATCGGAACAGCACATCAGATATGGCGCCGCGAATTCGTGCCGGGCAAAAAAACGTTCTAATTTAAAGGGAGGTATTTTCATAGGGCT
>CAZCGI010000040.1:6989-10589 GCA_964498145.1 uncultured Syntrophaceae bacterium | reverse complement strand
TCCCGGAGGTTGATATCGGCATACCCCTGCTTCCCGGCATGTCCGCATTTCTCAGGAAAGTCATTCCGTCATATAAATTCAACGAAATGATATTAACGGGAAATCGCTACTTTGCGCCGGAAATGGAAGAACACCATGTCATCCATAAGGCATGCGAAAATCTTGAGGCGTTGCTGGAGGAAACGATGACATTTGCCAAATCATTTAATAAAAACCGGGGGACCTTTGGTGAGATAAAGCGACGTCTCCATAAAGCTATCATCGATGAAATAGATAACGAAGATCCTAAATATATAGAACCTTTGCTCCTCATGGTAAAGGATTAGCAACAATTAGTAATGTGTGGATCGTGGGTCATGATTCCTGGGGACAATTTTTGTAAGATGTTTTCTTTCGGGAATCACGAACGACGATCGACACACAATATTATGTCACTTCAAAACTCTGTTGAGCCGCCTTCGGGTGGCTCCGGCTTCTGCAACCATTCGTTCAATAAGCCCGGAGACCGTCGGGACATCATGAAGAAGGCCCGTGACCTGACCGACAGGAAGCACACCCTGCTTAGTGTCGCCGTCTTCCGTGGCAATGCGAATTGCTTTAAAAGCGTTGGCCATGAATGCCAGCATACGGGCATTTTTCCACCCGGATGCGAGGACGCCAAGAAATAGTTTCACGAAGGGAAGTCTGAGCTGATCGGCAATTTCTCGGGAATTGATAAATGCAGCAGGGATATCGAGGCCCTTTTTGATTGCTTTACGCGCAGCCGGTGTTTCCAGGACCCGGCAGGGAATTCCGTCAAAGCGGTCAGAGTAGAGTGTATCGTCAACGCCTTTTTCAAGAGAGAGGTTCTGGTATGTTTCATGAAGGGGACTTTCCTTTGTTGTCATGAATCGGGTTCCCATGGCGATACCGTCCGCACCGAGGGCAAGAGCAGCCGCCAGGCCCCTTCCGTCGGCAAATCCCCCTGCGGCTATAACAGGGATATCAAGGGAATCAACGAGACTTGGAATCAGAACCAGCGAGGTTATCGCTTCTCCGTGCGCTGCTGCTTCATGACCCGTGGCAATCACGCCATCGGCACCGTAATCCTGGGCTCGCAGGGCGTGCCGGCTGTTGACAACGGTGGCAATAACTTTCCCTCCGTATTCGTGAGCCGCCCGGACAATCCAGTCTCCTTTCCCGAGGGAAAAGTTAATAACGGGAACACGTTCTTCGAGAAGAACCTTGGCATTATCCGCAGCGCCAGGGAACAGGAGTGTTGTATTGGCTCCGAAGGGTTTATCAGTAAGCTCTCTGATGTGGCGGATGGCCTGTCTGGTCTGGTCCGGATTCATAGGACCGGTCGCAAGAATTCCCAGACCGCCGGCGTTTGACACCGCCGCAACCATTGTGGGAACACTGATCCAACTCATACCGGACAGTAATATGGGATAATCGATTCCGAAAAGCTCTGTGATCCGTGTTTTCATATGTTCCCCCATTTCTTTGTGTTTTTATAGTGCACATATAAGATTTTTCTGTCGATTGCAATATGGGAAATGATGAACTGTCTCCATTGTGACCGTTCCATTGAATAGTTTCTCTGCCCGCATGCAATGATTTAAAAACGAATAATATGACAGCAAATATAGGTAGCTGAATTGCAAATCATGATGAAGAGTATTATATTGGCACCATTGATGACGTGTTTTTTCATTATGATCCGAGAATAGCAACCGGCAACCGATGTGTGGTGGTTCGTAAATCAAGTAAATTCAGTTTCCCCGTTATACTTTTTTCTGTCGGATGAATGATTATTGCGGGCCGGTGAAGATGAAGTACAACAGCCAAAAACGAATCCAGTTAAAGATTCAACAGATAAAAGGCTGATCGATTCTATGGATAAAAAGAAGCAAATGAACAACGACGACTACTACTGCAAAGGACAATGCGGCTATGGCCCACATTGTTCCGAATGCATGAAAGAGAAGAACAGGAAATGGGAGGAGAAGCTACTGGAAAAGTCGAGGGAAAAAGAATACACAGCGGAGGATGATGTCCTGTAATACTGTATCTGTGATCCGGATCATTTTCCCCGGTTGATCTGAATGGATAGAAAATTATCGGATTGCAGCGGCAGTCCCGACTGTGTCAAGACAGTGGCCGATTTCATACTGGTGAATGATGAGCTGTTTCAAATTGCCGGAAAATAAGCTGTTCAGTAGCAAAATCAGCCGGGGCTATCAGATTGTCTATTCCGTCGGGTGTAAATGACAGTTGTTCAAAAATCAGTCCTTCCAGTTTTTTTGTTTCACCGAATGTTTCATTGATACGCTGTCGATGTTCCTGATCGATACCATATCTTTCCAGGATATCACGGTGTCGTTCTTCCAATGTTACCACTCTGTCGTGGAGCACCCGTTTATCAGCGTAATGGACGATTTCTACTTCCGTGACAAGCGGTGAGGTTGGAATCCGATCCAAGCGAACATGTTGCCTGACAATATCCGCAACTTCACCGTATCCCATACTATCAAGCAATTGAGCACCCGTGAGGGCGTGATTTTCATGGGTAGTCAGGCTCCTTGTCTTGGTAACGTCATGGAGGAGTGCCGCTGCCTCGACCAGGTCGTGATTGATCGTTATCCCTGCTGTCCTCATTGTATCGGCCAGGAACGTTGCAACTCGGCTGACCTGCAGCGAATGGGCGATAATATTATCCAACATCCCCATATCGTGGATGATCCGATGACATTCTGCTCTTGATGGTATCTTCATATAAAATCAGGCGAATAGTTTATTCAAGCATGCCGGCATGGTTTAACATGCCGGCATTTTTTTTAGTTTATAGTCGATTAAACGACGTTGTATTCAATCCGGACTACGGTGTTCTGTCCTGAAAATCATTCCTGCATCCACTTTCCCATACGATGGACTTCGTCACTGTTCCACGCCGGTACCGTTCGTTTGTTGAGGAAAAACGAAAAGAGCTGTTCCATCAGGCCGATCGCTTTTTCCACGATGGATATTCTTTCGAGGATTCTGCCTTCCCGATCCTGTTCGTCTTCTTCCATGCTGAACGACGGAGGAAATTTGAGGGTTTGAAATTGAAACGTATCTGCCTTGAAACTGAATTCTGTCTCATCGGTGCCCAAGGAGAGTTTAAGCCGTGCCTCTTTGATTTTCTTGCCTCGCCGCAGGGCGGATTTTCCTTCCGTCAGATTCGAATGCATACCCTGACATGAAACGGTTTCAGAATAGGGACCTTCTCCCGATTCGAGAATCAGTTTGCGAACGAAGATTACTTCCGCATCACCCACATCGGGAACCATGACGGCCCCTCCCCGTTCTTCACTTTTAAACCAGAGCCAGGTCAGGAAATCTCTTCCAAGGAATGAAAGATCCGTGCTTCCCGCATCGTCACTGCCTTGAGAAGGTTCGCTGCCTGAAGGACTGCCGTCAAACAGGGAAACAAGGCGGCCCGCCGTCGCTGCATCCACATACTTCATATCCCACGGTACAAAAGGACGCAGGGAGAGGTTAAATGTCCGTGAAAAGAGATCAACAAAATCTTCCTTGATCTTTTCGGAGAGGGAACCGAAGCGAAGCCATCACTCAGAA
>CAZCGI010000040.1:0-6979 GCA_964498145.1 uncultured Syntrophaceae bacterium | reverse complement strand
GAAATATTCCAGCACACTTCGAACGTGGATGGTATGGGTGGTGTCTGGTTCATAAGACTGAGACGTACTCTGTCTTTAAGATCGGTCATCTCGGCTTTATAGATTTTGTCAGTGCCGCGTTGTGTCAACAGTTCCTTTTCCGCTTCGAGGACCTTCAATTTCAGCAATGCCGGGGGAACAACCTTCCGATCGATTCTGAGTGAGAAGATCAGGTAGTCGGCAATCGAATAGTTGGCGAATGAGAAATCCGTATCCAGGATATTGTCGATGCTGGTCCAGCCGATTGACTTTTCCGCCTCCCCCGTCGATAATCCTGAGAAAGCAAAGCGCTTGATCTGTTCGTCGATAAAGTTTCTGAAGTCGTCCGGCACAGTGCCGATGACGCGATATTTTGTTGCCGTTACTGTTCCTTTGAGTAATCCCATAATTCCTTCCGATAAGCGTTGTTGATGGAGTACGTAGCGCAGTTGGTATCTTCCTGTCAAGCTCATAACACTGTTGCCGCACCTTTGGAATTACGAATAGACACCTTTAAGGTTTTGTGATAGATATTCCGAAATATTAATCATCTTTTCTCACCGTAATTATTCGATAAACTGGATAGTTGCCGGAAATAGACGTATTCGGAAGAGGGGCGGATGTGGAACACTATGATAACTCGTAAGGGATGGTGAGAGAGGGACATGATATGGGTAAAGTGATCAGGAAAGTGGGTATAATAGCGAATGTTACCAAGGAAAGCGCCGTTGAATATACCTGCCGCCTGCGGGACTGGCTTTTGCAAAAGGGGTTGGCAGTTCTGCTCGACGAAGAGATAGCCGGTAAAATAGATTCTGCATCTGGTGTCGATAGGACAAGTCTCGTTGCCGCGGTCGATCTCATAGTCGTATTTGGAGGTGACGGAACACTTCTCATGGCAAGTCGCTCCTTTAAAGGGCAGGAAGTTCCCATTGTCGGCATCAATCTTGGTGGCTTCGGTTTCATGACGGTGGTGAATCTGAACGAGATATTCAGTGCAATGGAATTGATTCTTGAGGGTGCCTATACGACAACAAAGAGGATGATGCTTGACGTTGTTATCGAGACCGGAGACGGAGCAACACGTTCGTATTCCGTTTTGAATGATGTTGTTATTACCAGGGGAAATCTGTCCGGTATGATTAATCTGGAAACGTTTGTCAATAATCGATACCTGACGACATTTAAAGCGGATGGCCTGATCGTGTCAACACCGACGGGATCGACTGCTTACTCACTCTCTGCAGGCGGACCGATCGTCCTTCCCAATCTCAAATCAATCATCATCAATCCCATATGTCCTCATACATTGACAAACAGACCGATTATGCTTCCCCCGGATTCCAATGTCAAAGTTGTTTTATGGACGAACGATGAAAGTGCTGCGGCAACGCTGGACGGACAGATTACCGAAATCATCAAGCCGGGTGATTCCATACATGTCAGTAAATCGAGTTATTACATCAATCTGATAGACTCACCTTATAGGGATTATCTGGAGATTATACGAACAAAATTGGGGTGGGGAGGATCACCGTAAAGGGACTATGTTACGGGAGTTGAAAATACAAAATCTGGCCATCATTGATACTCTCGAGGTTTCATTCGTGGAAGGTCTCAATGTCATTTCCGGTGAAACCGGGGCAGGGAAATCCATTATCATCGGAGCGGTTGGACTGCTGCTGGGAGAGAGGGCCTCGTCAGATATAATACGATCCTCCGAAGAAACTGCCGTTGTTGAGGCCTTGTTTGACATTACAGGAAGAGACGAAATTAAGGGAAAGCTGGTCGGGATGGGATATGACGAAGATGACGAGCTTATTGTGAAGCGGATGGTCTCTCGATCCGGGAAGAATAAAGTTTATATCAACGGGAGTCTCGCCACGCTGGGGACCCTCTCGTCATTGAGTGAGTCGCTGGTGAATGTGTGCAGTCAGCACGAGCACCAGACAATTTTGAATGCTGATAATCATATCGATATTCTCGATGAATTCGGTGAGCTTATGCCGCTTCGAAATCAGTTTTCACTTCTCTACAGGGACTATTGCGATCTTAAGGAGTATCTCAGAGCGCTTGATGTGAAAAACAGGAATAAGCTGGAACGAGAGGAATTTTTACGATTTCAATTGAAGGAAATCATCGATGCTCATATTACGCCTGATGAGGATACTGCTTTGCTGGAAGAGAAGAAGATCCTGAGAAATGCGAAACAATTAAATGAGCGTGCACGAGATGCTCATGATATCCTCTATGCGGGCGAAGATTCCGTGCTGGAACGACTGAGCAGGGCCATCGGGGATGTCAGAGAAATACGGGAAATCGATGCAAACCTTCCCGTATCGACAAGTGATCTTGACTCGGTGTTCTTCTCTCTGGAAGAGATTGCTCTTGCGATGCGAGATTATGCAAACAGGATCGTGTACGATCCGGAACGGCTTGAAGAGATCGACGGTCGTCTGGAATTCCTGAGCAGATTGAAGCGGAAATATGGGGCAACGCTGGATGATGTTCTTAAGAAAAAAGATGAGATTGAGCATGATCTTACGGCTATATCATCCGTTGAAGAAGAAATCGAACAGGTGTCGGCTGAAATCGCCAGCCGTAAGGAGAAGGTGATAACAAGTGCCCATGAGCTGTCAGAAAAACGAGTAAGTGTGGCAGCACAGCTCAAGGATGAAATTGAACGGGAAATTCACACACTCCGCATGGCGAATACAGTTTTTGACGTACGATTCCATGTACCGTCCTGTGATGTAGAGGGTGAGCCGGTGATGAATTCCCGAGGATGCGATTATCCTGAATTTTATCTCTCGACGAATATCGGTGAGGAACTGAAGCCGTTGAATCGGATTGCATCGGGAGGTGAGCTTTCACGAATTGTCTTGGCAATGAAGAAAGTTCTTGCCCGAAACGGGTCGGTGGGTACAATAATATTCGACGAGGTCGATACGGGAATTGGAGGTGCGACGGCGGAAATCGTCGGTCACAAACTTCAGGAAGTGGCGAATCACCATCAGGTGATCTGTATCAGTCATCTTCCCCAGATCGCCTGTTTCGGAGATCATCATTTTCTTGTTGCAAAAAAAGTGGAAGGAAAGAAAACTCATACGGAAGTACGCGTGCTTTCAGAGGAGGAACGCCTCAATGAAATAACACGAATGCTCGGGGGGGTAGAGATCACCGAGAAAACCCGGGAACATGCGCATGAGATGTTGAAAGCGGCCCACCATAAGCGGTGATTGGAATATTAGCAGGATATATCGACGTATCCGAGTCGGTGGAGATGGGAAATGCTGCGAAAAGCAAAGGTCAGTGACGTAAAAATAATTCATAGAATGATAAATGATTCTGCTGCAAAAGGTGAGATGCTTCCTCGATCGCTGATGGACCTTTACGGCAGCCTCCGTGATTTTTTCGTTTATGTCGATGAGACCGACAATGCAATTGTCGGTCTCTGTGCCATGCATATTTTCTGGGAAAACCTTGCCGAAATACGATCGCTATTCGTAAAGGAAGAATACAGACACAGAGGAATTGCGAGCAGGCTTGTCGAGGCATGTGTCTCTGAAGCCATTACTCTGGATCTAATGAAAATATTTACTCTAACATATCAGAACACGTTCTTCGGGACGCTTGATTTTCTTGAGATTGACAAGCAGGGGCTTCCCGAGAAGATATGGTCGGACTGCTTCAAATGTCCCAAGTATCCCGACTACTGTGACGAAGTGGCGATGATACTAGAGTTGTGAAAAGACATCATGTAGAGTGACGATCTCTTCTTTTGTTGTAATCACCGGGGTAATACTCCTGCTATGAAGAACAAGATGACATCTACGATGAGAATCTTTCTTGTAATCATTCTCATGGTCGGGTACGGTTGCACAGCAAACCGGACGGACCGCCTGAAGGACGAGAAAGATTTTCAACGGGCATTTCTCAATCAATACTTCCAGGGGAAAGGCTCACTGGAGGTACCGGTACGGTACGGCCGCATTGACATCCTGACCACCGAGTTTGCTGTCGAAGTCGACAGACTTTCAAAATTTCATGAAGGAATCGGACAGGCCCTTCACTACGCGAATGAAACAGGAAGACGGCCCGGACTCGCCCTCTTCGTCAGTAATCCCGATAACGAAGATCAGAGGAAACTGGACTATGTTCGTAACCTTTGTAATCTGCACGGCATAAGGGTGTGGTATATTAATGAGGAATTGAAAATGACACCGGTGAAGTAGCGTGATACGTCCCCGATTGTTGTGATACGAGGAGAATACGAAATCATATGCATTCCCGATATATTATCTTGTTCGTTTGTTTGTGTTTATTGCTTTTCGGTTGCGTTGCACCGGTCGAAAAGCCGCAACTCCCGCTTGTTCCGATATCATCGTGGGATTATCCGTTGTTCCAGGATGATCTTGATAAAAAACCGCTTGAACTGGCTGTTCTGAGGAGCCTGGAGTATTTCAACCGTTTGCCGGAGAATCGGCTGTATCGATTTGGAAATATGGATTATTCCGTGGCAGAATTGAAAGAGTCACTGTTGGCATTCCTGGAAATCCTCCGGTATTCCGAGTCCGCTGAAACCTTGAATATGAAAGTGAAGGAAACATTCGACGTATATCAATCCGTCGGCAGTGACGGTAATGGAGAGATTTTGTTTACCGGATATTACGCTCCCGTACTTGAAGGATCACGGGAGGAAACGGAGATATACCGATATCCGATTTATAAAACACCCGACGATCATATCGTGGTCAAACTTGAAGAGTTCCACAACAAATTTAAAGGAGAGCGGATCATCGCGCGATATGAAAATGGACAGATCATTCCCTATTACACCCGTGAGGATATCGATACGGCCCACTGTCTTAAGGGAAGAGGACTAGAGATTGCCTGGTTCGCCGATCCGGTTGATCTCTTCTTTCTGCATATACAGGGATCGGGGCTTGTCAAATTACAGGACGGCACCATCATGCAGATCAGCTATGAACAAGCCAACGGCCATCCTTACCGAAGTGTGGGAAGACTCCTTATTGATAGTGGTAAAATACCGCCTGAAGACATGTCGCTCAAGAGCATAAAACGATACCTTCGAGAGCACCCTGAAGAGATGTCGGACATACTGAACCATAATGAAAGTTATGTTTTCTTCCGCATTGTCGAAGACGGCCCCGTGGGAAGTTTGAATGTACCCGTGACGGCGGGAAGGACCATTGCGACCGATTCGTCACTGTTTCCGAAAGGTAGTCTGGTGTTTATACAAACACGAAAACCGGTGATAGACGACGATGGGAAAATCGTAGCATGGGTTCCCTTTTCTCGCTTTGCCCTCAATCAGGATACAGGCGGAGCAATCAAAGGCCCCGGCAGAGTTGATCTCTTTTGTGGAAATGGTTCCATTGCAGGCATTATGGCGGGGCACATGAAAGAAAAAGGGAAACTGTATTTTCTCGTGAAGAAGAGGAAATGAAAAAGCAAGCTGTCAGCAGTCAGCGATCAGCTATGACATCAAAACGAAAATCTTCGATTCAACGATTAGCAGATGTTTTTAGACTTCCGTCATTCCTCATTTGTGTGCAGAGAAGCTGCTTTTTGATGAAGCACCGTGGATCCTCAGCCATGTAATCTCCTGTGTAGGCCCAGGCCCTTCCTCTGCATCCGCCGCAGAGCCTTCGATACCGGCACTCTCCGCAATACCCCTTCAGCCGTTCTTCCCTGTTCCGAAGGTTGACGAAAACTTCGGATTCTTCATAAATCCTTTTAAATGGAGTCTGACGGACGTTTCCTGCGTTGACTTCAACGAAGGGGCACGGCCAGACATCTCCATTTGCTTTGATGTAGACAAACCCCCTTCCGGCGGAGCATCCGTGAAATACCGTTTCAGCTATTCTGAGAGCTATCTTATTATTCCAGCCCTTTTGTTCAAGCATATACGGCCAGTATTGAGGACCTGCAACGGGTTCTACGATGGTGCTGATATTTTTTTGCTTTGATGCAATCAGTTCGCTGAGTTGTTGGTTTGTCTTCTTTTTCAGTGTTACCTCTTCAATTTTTTCACCTCTTCCGACAGCCACAAGTTGATACATGAGCATAATTGCCGCATCGTTCATGTCAGCGAAATCGATCAGGTCCGCAAGGTAGGGCATGGTCATTTCCATTGCCGTTGTGTTCAACTGAAGAAGAATCCCCGCTTTCTTAGTCGCTTCGATTGCCCGCAGAACCAGATCGAAAACAACGGGACTGTTTCTGATAAAGTTATGCATATCCCGGTCTGCAGCATCAAGACTGATGGCGTTGCATACAACACCGTGCTCTTTCAGTTTGAATGCCATTTCTTCATCGATGAGCGTTCCATTGGTCGCTATGATATTTGCAAAACCGACATCCCGGGAGTGTTTGAGCAGTTCAAAGATGTCAGGCCTGACCAACGGCTCTCCCCCTGTGTATACGAGTGTGCGGAATTCCTCTACGTCAGCAAGGTCATCGATAAATTTTTTGGCTTCATCCGTGGTCAGATCATTTGGGTCCGGCTTGCCGCTCAAGGCATGGCAGTGGATGCAGCGCAGGTTGCACGCAGACGTTACTTCCCATGCGGGATGTCCCGGATAACCGATACAGCCCATCCCGAGCGCACCGTTCGACACAGGTATGGATTTAAGACTATTATGGACAAGCCAGTGTGGCAGTTTTTTCCAGCCGTTGAGATATCCCATTATCAATGCGCTTCCCAATTGTTTGAAGAGCAGTGACGGCGGCCAGAATGGCGGCTTAATCTTTTGTACACTTCGATGATGGCGATTTGTCATATCGGAATTCATTTCTTTCATGCTCTGCATTACTCTCCTTTGTCCGGTCATCGCATCTCTGCTGCTAAGGGCGCAAGTATGTTTCCATCATTACAGAAACGAAAATATATATGAGCCGGTCGTCCCCAGGTTGACAACAATATTAAATCCGCATA
>CAZCGI010000039.1:0-10724 GCA_964498145.1 uncultured Syntrophaceae bacterium | reverse complement strand
TGATCTGACGGAAGCAAATTGTCCGAGACACCCGTCTCACTGCACCGATGAATGGATTCGCAGAGATTTTGACGCAGGGAAAGACTATTTTATCCTGGAAGATGAAGAACCGGTTGGTTGTTTAGCTCTCGAAGCAGCGGCCGGCGGCGTCTTTTATCTTGAACGCCTCGCCGTGTTGCCTGAACAGCGGCGGTGTGGCCGCGGGAGTGCACTTGTCCGGCATATGTTCGATGAAGCACGGCGGCGTGGAGGGATAACCGTCGGTATCGGCATTATCGATGAACAGCAGGATCTGAAACGGTGGTATGAAACGTTTGGTTTCCGCCTGACGGGAACCAAGGTGTTCCCCTATCTTCCGTTCACCGTTGCATTCATGACCTGTGATATCAAAGAGCGATAGACTCGTGTCCCGTTCATAGGAACATGTCGAACACAGCGGATACAACGCGGTCCGTGATCTTCTTTTTTTCGAAAGCCTGCAACGTGCAGATGATAATCGTGAACTTACTGAGGTCACGCAGGTATGACTATTGAAACAGATTGATTATTTTGAAGAAAGTATGAGTCGGGCAAGAACCTGAAACGATGCCCGGTTGGATATGAACGTTGCCTGTAAAGCAGGTCGGGCAGTGATTGGCTGAAATCAATTGATAATAAAAAAGAGAAATGTTAATTTGCCGGGAATTTACGATGTCTGAGGCCCAATCTTTTCGGTAATTATTCCCCATATCAACGTTCAAATCTTTAAAGGGAAAAGCCCTTCGTTACATGAAAGTTGAGGCGACTATGATTTCTAAGCTCAAAGTCCTATCGAAGGTGTCAGGCATTTCAATACTTTTGGTAAGTGTCGCTTTATGTTTTCTTATGGCGCTGATTCCAAGGACAGGGTGGGCAAAAAAACCGACGGTGATCACAATCGGGAACGGTCAGGCAAAGGTGACCTGTCTCGTTGGTACGGCGACGGCTACCTCAGAGGGGCAATGGCAGGTAAGATCGCTGGCAGTGGGAAGTGTTCTCCGTCAGGGAGACCAGGTGAAAACGGGATCCAAATCGCGGCTTGAAATTATTCTTCCCGACGGATCATTCATGCGGTTTGCCGAGAATACCGATTTTACGGTCCAAAACATTGATTGCAGTCAGAAAGAGAAAAAACGGACCGTTCGTTTCAAACTTGCTTTGGGGAGAACATGGGCGAGCGTCAAGAAATTATTCTTCGGATTGAGACCGAAAACAGAAATTGCAACAACCAATGCCGTCTGTGGAGTCAGAGGAACCGTCTTCAGAGTAAATGTTAATGACGATCAGTCTGCACTGGTTCGAACATACGAAGGCGAAGTTAATGTTTCAAAAGGCGTGGGACAAGCGCCCGAGAAACAGCGTCAGACAATCGGTCCCGCGGTGAAAGTGCCGGGCCCAAGACCCGTTCCCGGACCACAGAGAGTGTCCATGGAAGAATGGACGTACATCGTCAGGTCATTGCAACAGATACACATCAGCGGTGACGGCGTTGCGACCAAGCCGGAAGCCTTTACCCCTGAAGAAGATCGAAACGATTGGGTTGACTGGAACAAGGAACGTGATAAGGCAGTTAAAGACATCGAGGCCTTTCTTGATGAAGAAGATTAACACTGACGAATCGTCACTTGTTTCTGTGATCATAAGATGTCTGCACGGTAAAGAATACCAACGGTTCATAAACGAGAGGAACTCATGAAAAGGGGTAAGAAATCTGTTGTTTCTGATTTTATTATCGGTTTCGTTCTGACGCTTGTAACGCTGTCAGCATTCTTTTTCGCTTGGAGACCCCTTGAAGTTATGGAGTATCGTGTCTACGATCTCGAATCGAGACTTCGGGATACATCACATCAGTCCCCTATCATCCTTGTCGCTATTGATGACGAGAGTATAACGAGAATGGGGAGATGGCCATGGCCCAGGGCTACCATAGCTGCTGTCATCGAAACGCTCAAACACTGCGGCGCCAGGATCATCGGTGTCGACATCCTTTATTCGGAGCGTGATGATAATCAGGGGCTGCGCGAAGTTCGAAAAATCATTTCCACGATTGAAACAGACTATGACCTGAATAAGAGTGACGTGCTGCGCCGCATCCATGCGTCATTGAAGACGTCTGAAAAAATCCTGGACAACGACGCCATTCTCTCCGCATCGATAATGAGCAGCGGCAACGTCATTCTTCCTCTCTATTTTGTGCTCGGCAATCCCTTTCTGGAAGAAGCTGGAATCCCGGCGTATCTGAAAAGAAATTCCGTTGCTCTCCCAGAAGTACCTCAAACGATCACCGCCCAGGAGATTGTTCCGCCTGTCAAGGATCTCGCCGAGTATTCACGGGCACTGGGGCATATCAATGCCGTTACCGATATTGACGGGACACTGAGAAGCGAGCCGCTGCTGATCAGTTATCAGAACCGATTTTTTCCAAGTTTTGCACTCCAGCTGACGATGCAGTATCTGAATCGATATATTGAAGAATTGACGGTGCAGTATGGCGAATTGAGGATCGGGAATCTGTACGTTCCGGTTAACGAAAACAATCAAATGCTGATCAGCTTTAATCAGGACTATCCGACCTATTCGTTTGTTGATGTCGTAAACGGAAAAGTTCCTTCCGCCATATTTAAAAATAAGATTGCCATCATTGCCCACAGCGCGGCCGGTGTCGGGACGATGTATGTCACGCCGATCGGAACCAACGTTTCATCCGGTGTCATTATTGCCAATGTGGTGGATAATATCATTAACAACAACCACATCATTCGGCCTGAGTGGGCGTTTCTGCTTGAACTCGGGATGATTATTTTCTTCGGTATTTTCCTGTCGCTGGTTATTCCACGGATGAAGGCAGGTGTCAGCGCCATCGTGTCGCTGGTTTTTCTGATCGCCTGGAGTGCCACGGTGATGTATCTCCTTGTTGTTAACGGATACTGGATAAAAATGCTCTATCCGTCACTGCTTCTGCTCGTCGGGTATGCCGTCATCGTATCAAAACGCTATCTTTTTACAGAAAAAACGAAGGAACACATCGAA
This sequence comes from uncultured Syntrophaceae bacterium, assembly GCA_964498145.1. GTDB lineage: Bacteria > Desulfobacterota > Syntrophia > Syntrophales > UBA6807 > DSDU01. The sequence goes on along the minus strand of CAZCGI010000039.1, from coordinate 7,676 downwards.
GCCGACAGTGTTGAAACAAATAAAATGCTCGGATTGTCCTTCCAGGGACAAGGGCTGCTTGATATGGCCTTCGATAAGTTCAGGAAGTGTTCCATAGAAGATGAATCGTTACGGGAGCTTCTCTATAACCTCGGCCTCGACTTCGAACGAAAGCGTATGTTCAACAAGGCGGTTGCCGTGTATGAACATATCATGCAGGCGGGTCCTTTCAAGGATATACAGGAACGAATCGAGAAGCTGACCGTTGCCGGAGAAACCATGATATTCGGCATGGGAGCGGCGAGGAAGGATGCCACCGTCCTGATGGACAATGCCGAAACAAAGCCGACGCTCGGGCGATATGAAGTCATACGTGAACTGGGGAAGGGCGCTATGGGAACGGTGTATCTGGGTAAAGATCCCAAGATAAACCGGGAGGTGGCAATCAAGACGATACGATACGAGGATATCGAGGAATCACAAGTGGATGAAGTGAAGGAACGTTTCTTCAGGGAAGCGGAAGCCGCCGGCAAACTTTCCCATCCGAATATTGTTACGATTTACGACGTCGGAGAGGATTACGACATTGCGTACATGGCGATGGAGTTGCTTGACGGAACCGACCTGGAACCCTATTGCAAGAAAGAAAATCTCCTTCCGATTCCCGATGCCCTGAAAATTATAGCATCGGTGGCAAAGGCCCTTGATTACGCCCATCAAAGCGGCGTTGTCCATCGTGATATCAAACCGGCCAACATCATGATCCTCGGCAACGGCGACGTGAAGGTTGCCGATTTTGGGATTGCCCGCGTCATGGAAAGTTCGAAAACACAGACCGGGATTATATTGGGGACCCCATCGTACATGTCGCCGGAACAAATCGCCGGCCAGAAAGTGGACGGTCGGTCTGATCTGTTTTCTCTCGGCGTTGTTCTCTTCGAACTGCTGTCAGGGGAAAAACCGTTTCAAGGTGACAGTATAGCGACACTCATGTATAGCATAACGACATCACCGCCGCCGCCTCTCCACGATGTGGCACCGAATGCACCGACTCAGTGTGCCGCCATTATTGCAAAGGCACTTGCCAAGGATAAGGAGATGAGGTACCAGAACGGTATGGAATTGGTTCGTGACATAGAAGTCTGTATAAGAATGTAAGGGGATTGCCGTGAAATTAGCTGCCGAAGCGCGAACGGATCAGGGACTTGTCAGACCCAATAATGAGGATAATTATTATCTTGCTGAGGATAAGGATGTTCTTGTTGTTGCCGACGGTATGGGAGGACATGCCTCGGGAGAGATTGCCAGTAAAATGGCAGTGGATGTGATTAAAGGATTCTTTGACGGAACAGACGACAGAGATGAACCGGTAATCGGGGCATACCGTGAAGAGTATTCGGAGAAAACGAATGCGATCGGTTCCGCCGTTCGTCTTGCCAACATGGCCATCTATGAGGCAGCGCAAAGTAATCCTGCGTGGCAGGGCATGGGAACGACACTCTCTGCCGTTGTGCTTGATAATAAACGACTCAGCATTGCCCATGTCGGTGACAGTCGGGTGTATCTGGTGCGGGCAGGCAACATTATGCAGCTCACTGATGACCATTCGATTGTTCAGGAACAGGTGAGACGTGATCTGTTGACGCAGGAGGAGGCTGAAACCTCCCAGATGAAGCATGTCCTGACACGGGCGCTTGGGATTGCCTCAGATGTTACGGTTGATCTTGATGAGTTGACCATAGCCGACGGCGATGCACTGGTTCTCTGTACAGACGGTTTGACTAATATGGTATCGGATGACGATATATTATCCGTTGTTCTGAGCGATGATAATCCTGCCGCAGCCTGTGAACGGCTCGTCGATATGGCGAACGGCAATGGAGGACAGGATAATATTACCATCATCGTAGCATATGTGCAAAAAAGCACCTGGGTTACTGCGTTATTAAATATTTTTAAACAGTTCAGGAGGTAAGGTATGGCAAAGATTCTTCTCAGATTTAAGGATGCCGTATTGAGGGATGTGAATCTTGAAAAAGATGTCACCACAATCGGCAGAAAAGAGGGTAATGATATTGTTGTCGACAATATCGGTGTGTCGGGATATCACGCAAAAATTGTAAAAGAGGGTGATTATTATTCCATTGAGGATCTCAACAGCCTCAATGGAACCTTTGTTGACGGAAAGAAAGTCGTGAAGTCTGTCCTCAACAGTGGCGATGTCATTCTGGTCGGGAAACACACCCTTGAATTTATCTCCGAAAAGGCGCCGCAAAAAGGCTCACAGCCCATGAGAGGTATTTCCATGGACGAAACCATGGTGATTGCCCCCCAAGACCAGGAAAAGATTCTTGCATCCTCGGAGAAACTGGAAGTGCTGGGAGGATTTATTGTTATCGAAGGTTCAACCGACACGGGAGAGTACGAGTTAAAGGAGCGGGTGACCACCATTGGCAAGGATGAAAGTGCCCTCATAAAACTGAAAGGATTTTTCGCTCCGAAAGTCGCTGCTCTCGTGAACAGAAGAAAAGAAGGATATTTCATCAGTCCATCAGGGAAAAAAGCAATAAAGGTCAATAGTGCGGAAATTGATCAACGATACGATCTCAAGGACGGTGACATCGTCGAGGTTGCGGGCATTAAAATGCAGTTTTATATCAAAGAATAACGCCCGAGAAGCTTTCGTGCCATGCCTTATATTTGAATCAGTGTGTTGCCTCACTGGTTGATCGCGCGCCCGGTAATACGATTCATTGCCGGGCGCTTTTGTAAGGAGTGCGACATGGATGACGACGGCAGCAGGGTACCTGAGATATGAAGATATTGAGAGCGGGACGAAACAAAAGAAACCGTGGCTTTTGCCCGTTAGATATGCTATTTCTCCCGTTAACACTTTCAGGAGGTTTGGCGTGGACGCTTTTTTTCATTATTTATCAACACATCCGATAGCCGCACTCATCGTTGCGGTTATTATATTGTTCATGACCTATTTTGTCATAAAGAAACTTCTGAAGGTTGCACTGATACTGGGGCTCATTTTAATCGGTGTCACAGGGTATTTCTATTACCAGGCCCCCGAAAAATTTCCCGAGAATATGAAAAGCACCATCAGTGACGTGAAAGAGCAGTCGGGAAAGATTGCCGAACAGGGCAAAAATGTCGTTGATGTCGGTAAGGAAGTATTGGATAAGGGAAAAGACCTTGCTGAAACAGTAGAAAAAAGGGTCAAACGGGACGAGGACCTTGCAACAAAAAAGTAACGGTTAGAGGAGATTTACTTCCATGGCCCGCGGCGGACAAGCAGTAACACAGAGTTCGCATCCTGTGCACTTTTCCGCGTCAAAGAGCACCTTGAACGTTTTATCCTCGATATATAACGCTCCGGTTGGACAAAATGCAACACATGCACCACAGTGAACGCATTTGTCTTCATTCTGAATCACCCGTTCTGACAGCGGTTCGACGGTGACACCAGTCTTTTTCAGATACTGAATTCCCAGGTCAAAATTTTTCTTTGATCCCGTCAGGTCGAGAACAAGCAACCCTTCCCGACGGGGAAAAATCCGTGCTTTCAGGATGTTGAACGCCAGATCAAAATCTTTGACAAGGCGATGCACGATCGGCTGGTCGACGATATCCGCCGTGTAATGAATGATGATTTTTTTTGAAACCAGCTCTTCTTTTGTATTTTGATTCATGGATGCAATGCTAAGTCAATAACCGTATTGTGTCAAGAAATTAATACATTTCCACTGTCCCTTATGGTTTGAGAATCGTTTCCCAATCCAACGATTCAAACTGCATATGCAGGGAATGGTCGTCTTCAATGATGTGATATTCCACATTCGGGAAAACCGATTCTGCAATTTTCTTCACCGGTGCAACGGGAACAACATCATCTGCCGATCCGTGATAGACGATCACCGGCAGGGAAATCGTTTTCTTGAGGTAGGGATGAAACTCTTCCAGATCGAGTGCCGGAGCCAGTAAGATAAGTTTTTTCATACTCTTTTCATTTTCACAGGCATACACGGCAGCCATCAAGCCGCCGTAGCTGGAGCCGACTACGATAAGATTATCTTTTCCTTTTAGAAGGGTGTTGAGCTTGTCCATTCGTTCCAGGAACGTTCCCGGATAGTCTTCGATGATCATGTCGGGGCAGTGCTGCCTGAAATAGACTCCCTTGTTGCCCTGGCTGCTGCTTTCCAGTCCATGAATAAAAACCCTGGTAATCGATGACATGGTGAATCCCTCTCAATGACGTTTTTTATAGCATTGGTGATTCGATAGGGGCAAGAATCACGTCCAGGAGATCGGATAGTGAAAACGCGAGCACAAGACCATGGTATTATAATGAGAAATCATGTATATTCAAACTCCGTATGCTGCGGTTAGCACGGAATCCGAAAACTACTCCTTATTCCCGGCCATTACCCCTCTATCACGATCTAAAACCGAACACAACGTCGTGTACATACTATTCAATGAGAAATTATGCAAGAAGATCGGATGATCTTTCTTAAGCATATTGATTTATAAAGATCAGTTGTGCTACTAAGACGAATTTCGGAAAGGAGTTTCTATGTGTACTGTGATTCCATTTAAGGCAATCAGACCAGCGAAAGAATTCGTCAAAGACGTAGCATCATATCCCTATGACATCATCGATTCAAATGAAGCACGAGCTCTTACGGAAAATAATCCGAAAAGTTTTCTCCATGTTGTAAAGTCTGAGATTGATTTGTCGGTCGACGTCGATCTCTATGATGACAGCGTTTATGAAATGGCAAAAGAAAATTTCTATCGTTTTCTCAACGAGGGGATCTTGTTTCAGGAGTCACACCCCTGCTTTTATATTTATCGACAACGCATGGGTGAACACGAACAATACGGGATCGTTGGCTGTGCCGGCATCGAAGATTATAATTCAGGCCGTATCAGAAAACATGAATTAACACGAGCGGATAAAGAAATTGACCGCACCAAGCACATCGAACGGGTAAACGCTCAGACTGGACCGGTGTTTTTAACTTATAGAAAACGAAAGTCAATTGATGAGATTGTTGAATCCATCGTCGCGGGACCACCGGAATACGATTTTACTGCCGATGACGGGATAGGACATACCGTCTGGATCATCAGCGATGACAATATGATTGCCAGGATCCAGGAAGAATTTAGAGCGATCGACACCATGTACGTTGCAGATGGTCATCACCGGGCGGCGTCTGCTGCCGCCGTGGCAAAGAAGCGCCGATTGGCGAGTCCCGACGATGCAACTGCCCAGTATAATTATGTTCTATCAGTAATCTTTCCCCACGATCAGTTGAAAGTCCTCGACTACAATCGGGTTGTCCGCGATCTGAAAGGGCTGAGTGAGGAAGCATTTCTTGAGCGCCTTCGGGAAGATTTTTTCGTTGCAGAGGGGTTCAATGAGAAGTCACCCCGAAAGACCCATGAGTTCGGCATGTATCTTAATGGCAGATGGTTTGGTTTAACCGCAAAGGAATCGCTCTATGATGGGAAAGATGTGATTGGAAGACTTGATGTTTCCATTCTCCAGGAATATGTCTTGACACCCGTTCTCAGCATCGGTGACCCACGAACGGACGAGCGGATTACCTTCGTCGGCGGCATCAGAGGCATGGCGGAATTGGAGCGGCTCGTCAATTCGGGCGACTATGCCGTGGCGTTCTCTCTGTATCCCACGACGCTCGAAGAATTGATGAGCGTCGCCGATGCATCGAAGATGATGCCTCCTAAATCGACGTGGTTCGAGCCGAAACTCAGAAGCGGCCTGTTAGTGCATCTTCTGGAGTAAATACGTTGCACATTCCGTGAAACGTCGAAACTCGGGGTTGCGCCTTCGGAATAAGATAAGAGGAAACGGGGAACAATACCTAATCCCCGGTTCCCAGTTTTATGGCATCCGGCTACTGGTCTCGGATTTTCTCTTTTTTCTATTTACGGTTTCCGAAATTTCTTTGCCATTGAGACGGCTTTTTTCATAACAAGACGGACTGAGCGAAGGGCATATTGATCATCCAGCACCTTCACTTTATTCTTTTTGTCCAACGTCTGGCCTGATATGGCGCCCACCCCGATATACGAACCGGCCCGGTGGACGGAGACGGTCTGCATTTCGTGGACCTGAAATGCCCAGTGGAGACTTTCCAGAGTCGTTTCTATTCCGCCGTTTCGTTCCCAGCCCACGGCCAGAGAGATACCGACTTTTCCCCGGAGTGCCATATGCTGCTGTTTGCCGAAGATGAAACATCGACTCCTGTCGATAAGACATGCCATTGCCCCGGACATTCTCATAAAATAGACGGGAGATGCGAGGACGAGAACATCGCAGTCCCTGATCTTTTTGAGAATCGGCAAGGCGTCGTCTTTGATCGAGCAGAGCTTGTCGGCAGTCTGTTTTGCCATGCACCAGTTGCACTGGATACAATCACGGATTTCAAGGCCTCTGAGGCTGATCAATTCCGTTGTAACATTATCCTCAGCGGCGGCTGCCTTAAGGGCAGAGTCGAGAAAGTGCTCGACATTGCCTCTTTTGATGGGGCTCGATGTAATTCCAAGAACCTTAAACGCAGTATCGACCATGAAAACCTCCTTTTTATTCCTTATAGCATTCTCCGTTAGATCCGCCCAGCTAGTGCATTCAGTCACGACTGAACAATAGTATATGATATTCCACGCAGTCAAATACTTTTAAAGATAATCATGTCACACCCATAACGTTGAAAAAGTCCGAAGTTGAGGCTGGTCAAAAATGTCCAGATGCAAGGCACCCGAAATTCTCAGGGGAGGAGTAAAGCGTGAGGCGTGCGGTGGGGAGCGTACATTCTCATGAACTTATCAGCTGACGACTTAATTGTCAGGGTGTAAGGTGTAGATAAATCGTTAACAAGTTCCAGGGGCTCAGTTTCAGGATGCGATATGGGCCATGCTTTTCGATTAACGGTTTTATCTAACGTTTACATCATAATTTCCGGTCTTGATTTTTTTTGCCTTGTGCCTTGTGCCCTTTGCTTGAGCCTGTTTCCGATAGGTCGGGATAGATGGGCGTTTTTCAACAGTCTCACATCCAACCTATTGATCGGACATGACAATCATGATAATGTCCTTTCTTTCAGTCAATGGGATGTGTGGAAGTATGTCAAAACAGGGGTATAATCTGATCGTTATTTTGGGACCGACAGCGTCGGGGAAGACGAGGCTCGCTTCGGTACTTGCAAGAGATCTACAGTCAGAGATACTGTCGGCCGATTCGCGTCAGGTCTATCGAGGTATGGACCTGGGAACGGGAAAAGATCTTGACGAATTTACCGTCGATGGAATCAGTATACCGTATCATCTGATCGATATTGTCAGTCCCGACTATGAGTTCAACGTCTTCGAATTTCAACAGCGCTTCTATGAAATCTATTCCCTTCTGTTGAACAGGGGCAAACTTCCAATTATGGTAGGAGGGACAGGACTCTATATCGAAGCAGTGCTGAAAGGGTACAGGATGATCAAGGTGCCTGAAAATGCCAACTTCAGAAAGGAAGCGGAAGCACTCGACATAGAGGCGCTTCGGATACGGCTGCTTGCCGTTAACCCCGATGTTCACAATACAACGGATCTGGTCGATAGAAACCGCCTGATCAGGGCAATCGAAATTGCCGAATATTCACGGGATCATTCAA
>CAZCGI010000038.1:0-10793 GCA_964498145.1 uncultured Syntrophaceae bacterium | reverse complement strand
GGAGGTACGAGTAATTGATAATGATGTAGAAAAAGCATTGAAGATTCTCAAGAACAAATTGTCGAAGAACGGTTTGTTTAAGGAGTTAAAGTTACGGAGGGCCTATGAGAAGCCTTCGGTGAAGAAGAAGCGAAAGGCCTTGGAAGCCCGACGGCGCATGGCGAAGGCAAAAAGACGCAGGCGTTTTTAAAAATCGTTCCATATTAGAAACCCTCGCTTATCAAGAGCCGGCTTTCTCCCGCGAACGGCCAGCGATGTAACACAGTGCCTTACTGTGAAGGAGACGTGACATTTCGATGGATGAGAAGCAATATCTGGTAGACGCCCTTAATATAGAAGAGTCGTGGCGGGTGTTCCGGATTATGGCTGAGTTTGTCGAGGCTATCGAAGAACTTTCCGACATAACCCATGCCGTTAGTATATTTGGTTCTGCGAGAGTATCTCCAGAGGATGAATATTATAACAAGACGGTCGAGCTGGCCCGTCTCCTTGCAGAGAGCGGATTCAGTGTGATCACCGGCGGTGGCCCCGGTATTATGGAAGCTGCCAATAAAGGAGCTGCCGAGGCTGGTGGAAAATCAGTCGGAATGAATATCCGTCTTCCCTTCGAACAGAAGCCGAATCCATATGCAAATATAAGTATCGACTATAAATATTTTTTTATTCGAAAAGTCATGTTCGTCAAATATGCCATGGCCTATGTCATACTTCCCGGCGGTTTCGGAACAATGGATGAACTTTTTGAAGCCTTGACGTTGATTCAGACAAAAAGGATTCGAAGCTTTCCCGTCGTTCTAATGGGAAGCGAGTATTGGGAAGGGCTGTTTAGCTGGCTGAAAAACACCATGCTCGGTCAAGGTAAGATATCTCCCGAGGATATTGAACTTTTCTCCATCATTGACGATCCCCGCGCCATTGTCAAACATATACAGAAATATGTCATACTCTGATACGTTTTTTGTCTTTTCTTTATTCCATTGTGTCTATATCATCGTATTAAAAACATTGGCTTTTCTTTCTCTTGCTGACACAATGTGTCATGTTGAGGGTAATGTACATGGAACATAACGGGAAACGAGAAGGGCAGTCACTGAGTTCTATTCTTGATGATATTAAGAATGGCAGTGGCGTTCAATGCTATCTCCTCTATGGAGATGAGGAATTCAGGATCAAGGATGCACTCAACCAGATTATTGACGGTCTTCTCCCCCGTGAGAATCGAGACTTTAATCTGTTCTGGTTGGATGGAGAACGGACTGATTTTGATGTAATTTGTGAATCTGTTATGACGCCACCATTATTGCCGGGAAGAAAAGTCGTCGGGGTTACCAATTCAACACTTTTTACATCACAGGCATCCATGCCGGATATCGTGAAGAATATCATCAATAACGTTGATGAGAATCCGGCGAAGGCGGTTAAAACATTCGGCGTGTTTCTGCATATGACGGGGTGGACCCTTGAAGAACTCCAAAATGATGGGTGGCGAGGGATCTCCGATGATATCTGGAATAATGCAGTGGGATCAGAAGCCGGCGTAAGCAGAGAGAAATGGCTTCCGAAGGTTTTGGAGATCGCAGAACGGGTCGGTGTTCATGTCAAACCTGCAAGTGATGAAATGGTGCTTTTCGAACAGATCCTTACCCGGGGATTTCCCGATGGAAACTATCTGATTATTACTGCCAATTTTGTTGATCGAAGAAAGAAATTATTCAAGATGTTTGCCGATCACGGCGTGTGTCTTTCATTTTCAAAAGTGAAGGGGGAAGATGAGCTGAAACGGATATTTCTTCAAACGGCACGGAATATTTTGGATAAAAGTGGAAAGAAGCTGACGCAGAAAGGACTTGCCGCACTGGGAAACAGGACCGGGTTTGATTTGAGGGAGACCATGGGAGCGCTGGAAACACTAATTACACATGCAGGTGATGCGGCCACAATCGATGAAAACGATGTAGCAAATGTCTTTGATTTGACTGCTGCTCTGGTGAATCGGCATATCGGGCAAGCTATGGCAACATATCGGGATCTTCTAAAACATGGAATGCATCATCTCGTTGTTCTGACAATGATTGGAAGAGAGATTCGAATGCTGCTGCAGGCAAAACTGCTCTTCCGCACCGGGATTCTCAGATCGTTCACGCCTCATATGACATTTAACCAGTTTCGAGGCGTCGTCCTCCCCCAACTTCAAAAGTTACATGATCAGGATGGAGTAAAAAAACGGTCGCTTCTCGGTCAACATCCTTATGCGATCTATAATGTGTTGAAACACGCCGGCAACTTTTCCTATGAAGAATTAACCGATTATCTTGATAGCATCAGTGCGATTGATATTGCCCTCAAAACGACCGGGAAGAACCCTGATCTGATGATTGAACGATTGCTCATCGAAATATGCGAGTCTGAAACGGTCAATGGCGAAGGGGTATGGTTGCCACACTATCATTGACGGCTCGACGATGGCTTCAGCCGGTTGCCGTCAGTTCTAATCCTTTCTGTCGAATCTAAATTTTCTTGAGACGTGCCATCACACGTCTCTTTTTCTTTGGTAATCGTTTTGACGGTCCTTTTCGCTTACCGGTAAGTCGCGACTGTTCATCGCCGTATTCATTTGAATCTTCCATAAGGGACGATGGGATTTCATCGGGCATCGTTAACCGCAATTCAAATTCAGGCGATGGGATTGCTGTTCCGCCGCTTCTTGTGGCTGCGTCGGCGACACTTCTGTCTGATGTAACGACAATGATCGATGATCGTCCCTTTCTGGCCATGCGTTTAATGACCTCATCAGCCTGTTCCCCTTTCCTGGAATAAATGACGGTAATACCTTTATCGTTATATCGTTCTTCTTTCGGTGAGCCACTGATCCATCCATCAAAAACAACGGTTATCATGTGTCCCCTTTCTTTTTTAAAGCGCGAAAGGCGACGTATTAATTCGTGGCGACCTTCTTCAAGACCCTGATTTTCATACTGCAAAAGAGAGGGTGATTGTCTGATGAGGTTATATCCGTCAATTATTATATGCATGAAGCGCCTTTTCCCGTTTCAGATCTGGTTTTTTTATCTGGTTTGCACAAGATCATTTTCTCTGTGCAGATCCACATAAGGGATGACGATGCCTCTTAGGGCTGCATCTTCCTTGGGAAAGACTCATCCCGAAACAGTCTTCCATTATTGTTACAAAGTTCGTGTTGATAAATCAAGCCAGTTTCGATATTATCATCATATTATTTAATTATTACCAAACTCTTGGTGTTTGCCGGCTGTCCGGACGAAAAGAGCGAGGATATTCCATGTTTCCTGAAGGTGTGAGTAATCAGGTCAAGATAGAAAAGTTGTATGAACTGGTTAGTAAGAAACGGAGGATACTGATTCTTACCCACAACAATCCTGATCCCGATTCTCTTGCATCGGCATTTGCATTGAAATACATTTTTAGGGTGCGGTGTCACGTCGATTCAGTCATTGCTTATGGCGGAATTGTCGGAAGAGCTGAGAACCGGGCTATGGTCAAACACCTCAGGCTGGATATAAGACCGATAACGAATGTCGCCATTAAGAATTTCAGCGTGATTGCCCTCGTTGATTCTCAGCCGGGAGCAGGAAACAATATTCTGCCGAAATCAGTTCTGCCAACAATTGTCATTGATCATCATCGACCTATACGGGCGAAATCCAAAAAAGTTCCATTTGCCGACATTAGAACCGGATACGGCAGCACGTCCACAATTGTAACGGAATATCTCAGAGAATCCGGTATTTCGAACATAGATAGAAATGTGGCCACGGCCCTTCTTTATGGAATCAAGTCAGACACCCGTGAGCTCGGACGGGGAACGGGGTCGAAGGACATGGATGCATTTCTCTACCTTTATCCGCGTGCGCGATTTAAAATACTCTCAAAAATCGAACATCCAGAACTTTCTCGGACCCACTTCAAAATCTTTGAGCGAACAATAAAAGCGGCCATGATTTATCGTGATGTTGTCATATCGGTTGTCGATGCTCTTGATACACCGGACAGCCTTGCCGAGATGGCCGATTTGCTCATCCGTCTGGAAGGTATCAAATGGTCTCTGTGTCTCGGTATATACCGCGGAAATGTATATTTTTCAGTGAGAACCACAAACATGAAATTACGGGCCGACCGAATCGTTCAGAATATGGTCAAGAGAATCGGCTCTGCCGGAGGGCACGATATGGTTGCAGCTGGGAAAATAGACTGCGATCTCGTTGTCAACAACGACTGCAATGGCGTTATTCAAACGCTTATTTCCCGATTCCTCAAAGGCGTGAAACGCGAGGGGATTGAGGGAAGACCTCTGTGATTATCTTCTATGGGAGAGTGGCGGCTTGAAAATGACCGTGGTGTCAGTTTTCAAGAAGCGCCCAATACCTCATTCGATTCGATCTGTGGGTGAACCTATTGTTCCTCCAGGATTTTTTTCATTTCACCAATAGTTGTACCATAATCTCCATTTCCGAATATTGCCGAGCCGGCCACATAAATGTCCACTCCTGCATCCCTGAACGATCTTATATTATCGAGCTTAATACCGCCGTCGACTTCAAGACGGACATGGGGGGCTCGCGTATTAATCATTTCCCGTGCTTTTTCTATCTTGGGAATGACCGCGTCGATGCAGTTCTGTCCGCCAAATCCTGGATTGACAGACATAATCATCAAAAGATCGATGTATTCAATGATTTCTTCGATCATGCACAGCGGTGTTGCCGGATTCAGCGAAACGCCCGCCTTGCGGCCCTTTTCTTTTATAGATTCGATCGCTCGATGGAGATGTGTTTCCGCCTCACAATGGATAGTGATGATATCACTGCCAGCATCGACAAAATCTTGAATGAACCGTTCCGGGTTTTCTATCATAAGATGAACGTCGAAGGGAAGCCGGCTGACCTTTCGGATTGATGAGATAACCGGGGGACCGAACGTCAGATTCGGCACAAAGTGACCGTCCATGACGTCGATATGAATGAGATCTGCTCCGGCTTTTTCCACTTGTTTGATTTCTTCTCCCAGTTTACTGAAATCAGCCGACAATATCGATGGGGCTATTTGCTTCATAATCTGTTTGTCCTCTCAGAATTTCATAATAAGAGAATGCACAACTCCCGTGTCCACTTCTTTGATGGTGAGTCTCAGTTCTTGTGCCTTTTTCGATTCTCCCGGAAAGAATATGAAGCCATAGGCTATTTCTTTCGGGCGGATGGCCCTTCGTTCGAGGGAGCGTGTCTGCAGATCCTCTCTGATTTCACTTTGTACCTCTCGATCTGTCAGTCCTTTTGCCCCGCCCATGGTTATCCCCGCTGCGGCTCCTACGGCGGCACCTTTCATGGCGGCATCACCCACGTTCTGTCCCGTGACGATTCCGATGGCAGCGCCGATAATCGCTCCCGCCGTGCCGGCGAGCAGCCCCGATTTCGTTCCTTCTGGAGCAACTTCTCCGAGTTCCGTCTTTTTTGTTATACGGTCATAAGCCAGTCTCGCATCAAGAATGGGCCAGAGGTTACTGTCGGTATCCACAAGAAATGTTGATGTTGGAATAATTTCAAGTTCATGTGTACCTTTGTTGTCAAAAATAACCTGAACGGGAAGAACGCCGGCATCGATGATATTGAAACCGAATGCATCCTTGGCTTCTTTCGGATCGTCGTATGCCTTTGTTGCAATACCTGCTCCTGCCACTTCAACGGCATTCTCATAGGCCGAGGGAAGCTTGAATGGGACAACCTTTCTTTCATATCGAGCACATGACACGAGTAACATGCCGAGACATATCATTAAAATGACGGCACTTCCCCGTATGGCGATATGGTATCTCATAGCTTTGTTCCTTTCATTGTTAGTCACATTCGATTTGAGTGTATAAAAAGATCCATAACATGTCAACGGCAATCGGTGCAAAGCACAGTGTGACGGTACTCAACGAATGACAGCTCACCACGGGCTGTTGCCATACGAAAATGAATGTGACCAACAAATTCCCATGCCCGAATAACAATGTCGGAAAAGCGCCTTGACATGATGGGAAAACACGATTATGTTCACCGAACATGTGATTATACTATTTGTTGAGATTTTTTTATCAATAGCTGCTTTTTGTGTTCAGATGGTGTTGTTGGCTTAAGGACAAAGTGAAATGGAAATTCGAAAATCGATTACAGGATATTTATTTTTAGCCATTTATCATCAATCACCAGACATTACCATTTTGCTGCCGCAGCTTTGCAGAATTCGGTGAATGTATGTTGTATATGCGACTCTATAACTTCATTCTGTTTGCAGCCGCCATTTTTCTTGTACCTTATTATGGTTTGAAAATGATCGTAACGGGAAAGTACAGGAAAAGCATCGGTTCGAAATTTGGGATGATTTCGCCTGAAATTGTTGCAGATATGAAGGGGACACCACGGATCTGGGTGCATGCCGTATCGGTTGGCGAGGTAACTGCTGCGGCACCGATTATAACGGCCCTCAGGGACATGCTCCCCGATGCCTGTATCGTCCTGTCAACAAGTACGGAAACGGGGCAGGATATGGCCCGGCGAATGGTATCGGGTGTAACCTCATACGTTTATTATCCCCTCGATATTCCCTGGGTGGTGAGAAGCGTTATCAACATGGTAAAACCGGATATCTTCATCCCCGTTGAAACGGAACTATGGCCTAATTTCCTCCGTATTTGTCGAGAAAAAGACGTTGGAATTGTTATGGCCAACGGAAGAATATCACCCCGTTCATACGCACGGTACTCAAAAACCCGGTTTTTCTGGAGAAAGGTGCTGACGCTGATTGATTCGGCGGGCATGATTTCTCCGATTGATGCCGATCGAATCCGGGTCATCGGTCTGGACCCGTCAAAAATCACTGTCATGGGTAATGCCAAGTATGACGGTCTTGCCGCTCGAACCGATGAGGCGCTCCATCGAGACATTGCCGAACGACTGGCCATGCCCGCAGGATCACGAGTATTCGTTGCGGGAAGTACCCATGAGGGAGAGGAGACGGTTGTACTCGATGTCTACGGCAAACTCCTCGAAACCTATCCTGACTGCCTGCTGATCATCGTTCCCCGCCATATTGAACGGCGGGATGATGTGCTGTCACTGGTAAAAAGCGCCGGTTTCAACGATTGTATCACCATGACGGAGATTAACGGAGGAAAACAACGGACGACGGAACGGGTTGTTATCATCGACGTGATCGGCGAACTCTTTAAAATATACAGTCTGGCGACGGTCGTTTTCTGCGGAGGGAGCCTCGTCCCCCGGGGAGGGCAGAATATTTTGGAAGCGGCTGCATGGGGCAAGGTTGTCCTCTATGGGCCTTCAATGGAAGATTTTACCGATGAAAAGCGACTTCTTGAAACGGGAGGTGCCGGAATCACCGTTCGCAATGAAACGGAGCTTCTCCGTGCGATCACGAGACTGCTGGAAAAGCCCGATGACCTCACCTCGAAGGGAGAGGCAGGCCGAACCGTTGTCATGTCGAATCGGGGAGCCTCACGACGCTATGCCGAACTGATTGTATCTCGGTTGAAGGTTCAGGGAAGAGCCGAGAGCTGAGGCTACAAAAGCTACAAAAAAGGTTTCACGTATGCTGTTTCACGGTTCAGGTTAATGATTTACGAAAAGCGATAACCGAACAACAAGTCACGAAGCACTATAACCTCTATTCCAATTTTTCTTTACTATCCTATCCCTCCGCCCGTCGCACATACTCGTCCCACCGGCGATCCACCCATGCCTGCAGGGTATTCAGCTGTTCGATGCTCATCTTTTTAAAGCGACCCTGCCGTTCCACATAATGAATGATCGGCTGTCTCTTGCCTCTGCTTGCCAGAGTGTTACTCCGCCCGGTGAGGCGAAGCCGTCCGTTTTCAATTTCATACAGGATGACCATACCTGTTTCGACGGCGAGTTTACCGATTCTGATCGTATCCTTGGTGGGATACATCCAACCGGGTGGGCAGGGTGAATAAATGTGCATGTACCGGGTGCCCTTGATTCGTTTAGCCTTGACGAACTTGTCGTACAGATCGATGGGATAGGCGGGAGACGTCGTCGCCAGATAAGGCAGATCGTGAGCCTCCATGATCTTGACAAAATCCTTTTTCTGATCCTGTTTGGTATGAATCGGCGTTGTTGTTGTCATTGCACCCAGGGGCGTCGCACTGGAACGCTGCGTTCCCGTGTTCATATATCCTTCATTATCATAACAAATGAAGATAAAATCGGTATTCCGCTCGGCGGCACCGCTGAGGGACTGGATTCCCATATCGTAGGTCGAACCGTCTCCGGCCATGGCCACGACGGTAATATCCGACTTATTAAGTGCACTCAATCCTGCTGCAATTCCCGATGCGGATGCCGCGGTGCTTGCAAACGTCGTATTCAGACAGGGTACCGTCACCGGGGTGATCGGATATAATCCGTGAAGGACGCAGAGGCAGCTTGCCGGTATGGTGAGAATCGTATTTTCCCGCAGTGCCTTCAATAGATAGCGATAGGCGAGCGTAAGGCCGCATCCCTGACAGGCCCTGCTTCCCGGCAGGATGTATTCTTTATCATTGATCTTGAATATATTCTCTTGCATCGTATTACCCCGTATAGCAATTAAGCCATTTTGTTTCATTCTTCATTGTCTGTCCTTCCAGCATTGCGAGGGCGTTCTTGCCTGCTTCTGCCAGTTCCCGCGGCTTCACGTCCCTGCCCCCCAGTCCGGCCACATAGTTATGGATGGGAGCATCTATGCCGGTCCCGTAAAAAGCTGCTTTGAGATCGGAACAGAGAGCCCCTTCGTATCCGTAGCTGATAGCTTTTTCAAAGGTCACAATTGCATGAGCCTGTTCGAATGTCCGGACAACTTCATCCCGCGGGAATGGTCGAAACACGCGAATGCCGACGACCCCGGCCTTAATCCCCTCGGCTCTCAGCATATCTGCCGCCGCGATCGCCTCGGCGGCAATCGATCCCATGCCCGTCATGATCAGCTCGGCGTCATCGGTCAGATATGTCCAGAGCAATCCGCCGTGATCCCGTCCAAAAGTTGATGCGAATGCGGCATTCGTTTCGGTGATAACGGTCTTAGCCTCTTCGAATGCAGCCTGCAATTTATATCTCATTTCCATGTAGCCGTCGCAGAGAACTCCTTCCGGATTTTCCCGCCTTCCCGGGAACAGGACCGAATTGATCGTCCGCGGATCCTCAGGTGAAAGAATCGTGTGAGGCTTGTACGGAGGAAGGAACTTCTGCACCTGCTCATGGTCCGGAATGTGTACCGGCATCATGGTATGGGAAAGTACAAAGCCATCGTAACAGACCATAACGGGGATATAAACCTGTTCGGCGATTCTATATGCCTGTATGATCGTGTCGATGATTTCCTGGTTGTCCCGGCAGTACATCTGTATCCAGCCCGTATCCCGCTGCGCGATTGAATCCTGCTGATCGTTGAAAATCGACCACGGTGCACCGACTCCCCTGTTGACACAGCACATGACGATCGGCAGCCTCGATCCCGCCGCCCAGTGGAGCTGTTCGTGCATGTACAGGAGGCCGTTGGAACTCGTTGCTGTGAAGACCCTGGCTCCCACTGTCGATGCGGAAATGCAGACGGTCAAAGCAGAATGTTCCCCTTCGACCCTTACGTACTCCGCTTTCAGCTCGCCCCCTTCAACGTATCGGGAGAGGATTTCAGCGAGGGATGACTGGGGTGTTATGGGATATGCAGCCACGACTTTGGGATCGCAGAGTTTGACGCCTGCCGCTGCCGCTTCGTTACCGGTTATAATCTGAACATTACTCATCGGCGTCCTCCTCACGTACCATTCTGATTGCGTTAGGGGGGCATTCTTCGGCACAGATTCCGCATCCCTTGCAGTAATCCATATCGATCGTGACGGGAATCGTCATGGTGACCACTCCTTCGGGGCAGTAAAGCCAGCAGAGGAAACAGGCTGCTTTTCCTTTTGTTGAGGGAATACATTTGGTCTGGTCTATCACCGGCCGAGCATCCCGCCAGTCTCCCGTTCTGCCTCCTTCTCCCGCCGCGGGCGTGCACAGGGCGGAAATGTTCGTGTCTTTCTTTTCCATACGATGGTTAATCCCTTTCTTTTTTCGGTGTGAGAACGGTCATGTCAAACGCTGCGGATACAGCGGCAAAATTTGCGGTGGCCCTGTCTGCAGGCATTTTTTTCTTCAAGCCCTTTTCGACACAGTGAAGTGAGACAATTCCTGTTGCCTTGGCGAATGCCCCCAGCATGGGTGTGTTCACAACGGGCGCTCCTGCTACCATGAGACGCTGTCCTCGGGCTATTCCCGACGCATCGACCGTGGCGATGGCAAAACACCCGTCGATTGCCAGATCATCGGCGCTATGTGGCGTATTGATGATGATTATCCCCCCTTCTTTCAGCCTTCCGAAGATATCTACGATTGTCATTACCGTCGGATCGAGAACAACGGCGATGTCTGCCCGTTCGATCTGAGAAACGGTTCTGACCGGTTCGTCGGAGATCCTCGTTGATGCCGTCAGCGGAGCTCCCCGCCGCTCCGGTCCGAATGTGGGGGCTGACGTGACACCGCCGAATCCCTGGAGGTATGCCGCTTCAGCGAGAATCTGCGCTGCCAGGACGACTCCCTGTCCTCCTCTTCCATGCCAAATTACTTCGTGCATAGTCGTAATCCTTTTGAGTTATATTTCTATACAATAGATCATTGCTGTCCAAATTAACTGAGAATTTCAAACATCCACATTGATATTATTGC
>CAZCGI010000037.1:0-10819 GCA_964498145.1 uncultured Syntrophaceae bacterium | reverse complement strand
ACATTCCGATGTAGGCTCCACCATAGTCTTTACGGGTTACGACTGTAATTTTCGGTACCGTCGCTTCGGAATACGCGAAAAGCAGTTTCGCTCCATGGCTTATAATTCCGGCCCACTCCTGATGGGTTCCGGGCATATATCCGGGTACGTCGGAGAAGGTCAGAAGGGGAATGTTGAAGGCGTCACAGAATCTGATAAACCGTGATGCCTTATCCGATGCCATGTAGTCCAACACGCCGGCGTTGAATTTCGGATTGTTGGCGATGACGCCGACCGTCTGTCCCATGATTCTGATAAAGGCAACCAAAACGCTTTTGGCCCACATTTCATGAGCTTCGAAGATGATATTGTCATCAGCTATTGCCTCAACGACTTTTCTCATGTCATAAGAACGGGTTGCTCTGTCGGGAACAATCGTATCAAGCTCAGGGCATTCCCGATTCGGACTATCGTTTGTGGCAACAAAAGGCTGCGGACTGTCATAACAGTCGGGCAGGAAGGAGAGAAGGGCTTTAATTTTGTTGATACAGTCTTCATCACTATCCGTTGCCCAGTGACAGACGCCGCTCTTCGTGGCATGGGCTACCGCACCGCCGAGTTCGTCATGAGTTACCTCCTCACCGATAACGGCCTTGATGACATCGGGACCTGTAATATACATATAACTGCTTTCCTTTACCATAAAGACCCAATCGGTCAGGGCAGGTGAGTAGACTGCACCTCCTGCAGTGGGGCCCATGATAGCGGTGATCTGCGGTATGTAACCGGAACCATTCGTATTGCGGTAGAAAATTCCTCCGTATCCATCGAGTGACGGAACGCCTTCCTGAATGCGGGCTCCGCCCGAGTCGTTGAAGGAGACAAAGGGTTTCCTGGCATCAAGCGCAAGATCCATAACTTTCCAGATTTTTTTGGCATGCATTTCGCCAAGACTTCCTCCTGCACTGGTGAAGTCCTGAAACGATGCGAAGACGGTTCTTCCGTTGACCTTGCCAAAACCGGTAATGACGCCGTCAGCTTTGATATCCTTCTCGCCTAATCCGAACAGGGTTGAACGAGTTTTTACGAATAATTGAGTTTCCTGAAATGTTCCTTCATCGAAAAAAAGGTTTATTCTCTCTCGGGCAGTGAGTTTATTCAGACTGTGCTGTTTTTCGATCAACTTATCGCCGCCCATCGTCAATAAGTCGCTTCGCTTTTCCTC
Source organism: uncultured Syntrophaceae bacterium (assembly GCA_964498145.1). GTDB lineage: Bacteria > Desulfobacterota > Syntrophia > Syntrophales > UBA6807 > DSDU01. The sequence goes on along the minus strand of CAZCGI010000037.1, from coordinate 9,615 downwards.
AAAGGCCTTAAGTTTATCTGCTGTAGCTCCCATTTTCTTACTCCCTCTTAAGTAGATTAACTTTATAAAATTGACTTCATAAATCGTGGGTAGATAGCACGTCTTACTTAGAAATGCAATACAAATCGGCTTTATTTCTGCCTTGACCTTCCCATATCAGTAATATATAAAACGATAAAATTAAAATATGTCTTACACGATACTGCAGTCCAAAGGGAGGACCTATGAAGTATATCGATCAGATAGATCTGAAGGGGAGAAAAGTCATCTGTAGATTTGATTTTAACGTACCTCTGGATGAACATTCGAATATTACGGACGATGTAAGGATAAGAGCTGCTCTTCCAACGATCAACTATGCGTTGGATGAAGGAGCCAAGGTGATCATTATTTCCCACCTTGGGCGACCGAAAGGACAGGTTATCGATAAATTCAGTCTTAATCCGGTAGCACGCAGGTTGTCCCGCCTCATCGGCAAAGAGGTTACCCTTGCCAAAGACTGTATTGGGGCGGAAGTTAAACATATTATAGATAATATGAAACCGGGGTGTATCATCATGTTGGAAAACCTTCGGTTTCACAAAGAAGAGACAGATAACAACGATGAGTTTGCAAAAAAACTGGCGGCTTATGCAGATGTGTATATTGATGATGCGTTCGGTAACGCCCACCGAAGCCATGCATCGAATGTCGGAATTACAAAATATGTTAAAGAGTGTGGCCTTGGATTTCTCATGAAGAAAGAGTTGAACTATTTCAGCAAGGCCTTGGAGAATCCTTTCAGACCATTTGTGGCAATTATCGGTGGATCGAAAGTGTCGGATAAACTCCATGCGTTAGGCAATTTGGTTAAGAAAGTAGATAAAATGATCATCGGCGGCGGTATGGCGTTTACCTTTCTGAAGGCGATGGGTTACGAAATCGGCAAATCGATTGTTGAAGACGATCTCGTCGACGCGGCAGCGCAGGGCATAGAAATGGCGAAAAGGCTTGGCGTGAAATTATATGTCCCCGTGGACTGTGTCATTGCTGAATCGATAGATCAAAAAGCAGTGACGAAAATTGTTCCTGTGCAGGAAATCGATCCGAACTGGATGGGGCTTGATATAGGACCTGCGACAATTACACTTTTCCGAGAGGTTCTTGACGATGCAAAAACAATTGTCTGGAACGGTCCCATGGGGGTATTCGAAGTCGATGCATTCAGCAGAGGCACCTTCGCTATGGCACATGCAGTTGCCAGTTCGCACGCCCTGACCATTGTCGGCGGCGGAGATACTGACGTTGCCATCCATCAGGCAGGGGAGAGTGATTTCATAACATATATTTCAACGGGAGGTGGAGCTTCACTTGAACTTCTCGAAGGGAAAAAACTCCCTGCAATCAAGGCTATTGAGGAGTGTGACGAACAATAGAAGGAGCATCTGCCGTATAATCAAACCATTACATTCGGAAAAATAAAAGACTGAGGGTTAATTCCGTTACATGGGGGATTAGCCCTTTCTTTTCTATAGCAAAAATGAGAAATATTAGAATCATTCTGGAATATGACGGTACCCGCTATCATGGATGGCAGCGCCAGCCGAATGGAATCACCATTCAACAGACACTGGAAGATGTCATCCGGCGTATAACCCAAGAAAGGGTAGTGCTCTTCGGCTCCGGAAGAACCGATGCGGGAGTACATGCTCTCAACCAGATTGCAAACTTCCGGACGTCGTCATCAATCGAATGTTACAATCTGATGCGGGGAATCAATAGCCTTCTTCCCTATGACATTGTCATCAAGGAATTAACAGAAGTTGATGATTATTTTCATGCGCGCTATAGTGCAAAGAGCAAGGTTTACATTTATCAGATATGTAATAGTCATGTCAGACCGGCACTCAAGAAAAACTATTCCTGGCATGTTTACGAAGCTCTCGATCAGGGGCTCATGGAGAAAGCGCTCCGGTCGCTCATGGGCACGAAGGATTTTTCTTCGTTTTGCGGTGCGAATGACGACGTATCGGATCACGTCAGGACGGTAATGGCCGTCGACATAAAAAAGAAAAACAATGACGTAATTATCATCACAATAGAAGCCAACGGTTTCTTACGTCATATGGTACGGAACATAGTTGGAACAGTGGTAGATGTGGGAAAGAGAAAACTATCCATTGCGGGGTTTACTGAGGTAATTGAAGCAATGGATAGAACAAAAGCAGGGGTGACGGCACCGCCGCAGGGGCTGTTCCTGAAGGAGGTACGATACTGATGAGAATTCTTGTCCTGGGACACAAAGGAATGCTTGGGAGTGATATTGTACATCGATTGAGCCTCGATCACGATGTCATCGGAAAGGATATTGACGAATTTGACATGACTGTTCCGCGGGAGTGCATTCGTGTTGTTGATGAAACACAACCGGAGGTGGTAATCAATGCAGCTGCCTATACAGACGTTGACGGATGTGAAAAGAATCGAGAAACCTGTTTTTCCGTTAATGCGGAAGGTGTCAAATACGTTGCGCTCGCCTGCCAAAAAAAACAAATCAAAATCGTTCACTTCAGTACCGATTATGTTTTCAATGGGAAGAAAGGAACGCCCTACGGAGAAGATGACGATTGTAATCCCATAAATGTCTATGGTGAATCAAAGCTTGCCGGTGAGCGATATCTGCAGGAACTGTCGGATAACTGGATCATCATTCGAACTGCATGGCTGTACGGCAAAAACGGGAAAAATTTCGTTAATACGATAGTAAGCAAGGCAAAAGAAGAAGCGACGCTGAGGGTAGTCCATGATCAGATGGGGTCACCCACGTACACTGTGGATTTGGCTACAGCCGTGCACACTCTCATTAACGGGAATCACCGCGGTCTTTTTCATGTGACAAACAGGGGACGATGCAGTTGGTATGAATTTGCATTGAAAATCCTCGAATACGCGAACATTACCGATGTTCGGGTCGATCCGATTACTACGGACGACTTTCCCCGCGCTGCATCGCGGCCGCGCTATTCCGTCTTGAGCTGTACAAAATTCTCAGAACGAATCAATAGGACGATGCGTTTCTGGCAGTTCGCATTGAAAGATTACATTAATCGGATTACCTGAGAACATGAAAAGAATCTTTTCCCCAATTGCCCTTGACACCTCAGCCTAATTTCAATATAAAATTAGCTCTTCATTTCCAAGATGTGCGTCATAAAATAATCATTTTTATCTTGAGTATTGAACGAAAGGAACCGTCGGTGAAAAGAAGGGATCTGATTGTAATTATCTTTTTGTTATTTTCACTTGCCACACCACTATTGTCTCCGGCGCAGAACATCGTTATTTCCCAGGGAACTTCATACATTCACAACGAACGTGTCGACATTGCCCGCGACAAGGCAATTGAGAACGCACTTCGAAGCGTTGTTGAAAAAACAGTGGGCGTCATGATTTCGAGTACAACGGAAGTCGAGAACTATGAAGTCAAGCTTGATAAAATATTATCTGAATCCCGGGGGTTTATTAATTCTTATACGGTGACAGGGGAAGAGCGAGGCGGTAATATTCTTAAAGTAACAGTTGAAGCCGATGTCGGAGTTGGAAAACTGAAAGAACGAATGAGTGCGCTTCACATGATTATGGTGAGAAAGGCAATGCCTCGCTTGATGATTATGTTCAATAAAGGATCTCAAGCCGACATGGTTGCGGAATCGGTTATGTCGAAGTATTTTATGTCACACGGTTTTAAAATAATCGACGCTGAGACAGTAAAGAAGAACATGAGACATGAACGCCTGCAGGCCTTGGCATCTGATGAGAAGGAACTTAAAAAACTCGGTCATCGCTATGGTGCGGAAATTGTGATTATGGGAAACATTGAATTTTCACATAAGACGGTTAAAGTCGACAATATTGAAATGATGTTTAATAAAGCGCTGGGTTCCGTCAAGGCGGTAAAGGTTGATACCGGTGAGGTTATTGCAACCGACAGCGATACCCAGTCGGCCCCGGGCTTAGGTGATGCGGAAAAAAGAGTAATTGAGGAAATGGGGCTTAATCTGTCTGAAAGCATGATGGACCAGATAATGGAACGATGGTCTTCGGAATTGACCAATGCCGTTACCGTTAAACTGTTAGCATCCGGTATCAGGTCCTACAAGGAACTTGCCATTTTCAAAGAAGCAGTTGCCCGGGATGTACGAGGTGTTAAAGGAATATATCAGCGTTCGTATGCAAACGGACAGGCAGAATTTGATATAGAAATTAAGGGGAATACCCAGAGCCTCGCAGACGATGTAGAATCGGTTAATCTTGATAAGCGAACAATCAAGATACTGGAAATAACTCAGAACAAAGTTATCATACGCTTAGTGCCGCATAAATAATCCGATGGGGGTTGGATAAGATGAGATGTGAAAAAAGAAGGATTCTTTTACTGATCGGTCTGCTTGTATTGTTTCTCTTGATTGGCTGTGCCGGTATGGAGAGTTTCAAACAAGGAGAACAGTTGAGCAAGAGTGAACGATGGGATGATGCGATTGCCTTTTATGAGAAAGCTGTGAGTGAAAATCCTTCTAACAAGCAGTATCAGAAGAAATTAGCTGTGGCAAAACAGGAATCAGCTAAAATTCATTACAAAAAAGCTGTTCAGAGATTCGATTCTATCAAAGATCCGTCTATTCTATCCCTTGAACAAATTATTAAAGAAGCAAAGCTTGCGCACGATCTTGATGGTCAAAATCAAACCATATCAGATTTTTACAGTAAAATAACGGCACAGCGTGAAGAACTTCTGGTTGAAATAAAAACTTTGTATCAACAGTCAGAAGAAGATATCGCAAGTAAAAATTGGTTGGAGGCTGTGAAAAAACTGCGACGTGTAAATGAAATTTTTCCCGGGTATGAAGATACAGGTGACAGACTCATGAAAGCTGAGCAACAAGGGGCCAAAGTCTTCTACAAACAAGGGATCGAATTTGGTAAAAATGAAGACTGGAAAATGGCAACGCAGGCATTCAAGGCTGCAATGGAAATCGATCCTGATTTTCTTGACGTTCAAAGCTTATATGAAAAAGCGAAATCAAAAGACGATATCAATTATTATATTGCTCAGGGCAATGTTGCCCTTCGCGGTAACAACCTTGAAAAATCGCTTTTCTTTTACGAAAAAGCCCTCGAATATCAACCCGACAATGAAAAACTTACGGCGCAGATATCAACACTCAAAGATAATTTAGGGAAAATATATTTTGATCAGGTTGTAAAATATACTCATCAGGGCAAACTGTGTGAAGCAGCGAACAAAATAGATCTTGCAAAGACATACTCCCCAACAATCCAAGAAGGAGCTCTGTATAGTGAATTGATTAATAATCTGTCCCAGAAACTGGTTGAGCGGGCCGACAAATATGCAAAAGCGGAGATGTGGGGTAATGCCCTTGTGTGGCTGCAAAAAGTAGAAGCTTTGAATCCCGATTATCAGGAACTCTTTTATAAAGTATTGGCTGCCAAGGATGCAATTACCAAGAGAATTAAGAAATCGATAGCCGTTTTTGATTTTGGCAGTCCGAGTACAAATAAAGATGCAGGTAAAATTGTGGCAAATAAACTCATTGCATTTCTTCATACAAACGCAAGCGGTGATGTCAAGATTATCGAGCGCGAAAATCTACAGTCGATTTTAAGGGAAATGCAGCTTGGCCAGACGGGGCTTGTGGATGTAAAGACGGCGCAGGCAGCAAAAATGAGGGGAATTGATACGTTCATTTTAGGTGATGTTCTTCAATATTCCGTGAAATCGAAAACACATAAAAGTTCCAAGCAGGTCAAAGTTCTTGTTGATTCGGAAATGCTTCCCAATCCTGACTTTACCTTATGGCTGCTGCAGCACCCCCGGCCCACAACGGAAGATTGGAAGAATGCACCTCCAAAAGAAAGAGAAAAGAAAAACTACCAGCTAATTTCGTATGATTCGGGAAAAACGAAAATAAGTGCTCTGATCGAGATATCCTATAAACTCGTCAATACGACGACAGGAGAAAATTTATCGACCGATACAATATCAGGAAGAATGACCAAGGAAGATTCTTTCCAAGACGAAGTGCCGATGGCCAATATTCCTTATGATTCCCTTGAACTACCATCGGAACTTGAGGTAATAGATGAGCTATCTAATAAGAATGTATCGGAAGTAGGGCAGAGTGTGCTCAAGCATTTTCAGAGTCTAGAAATTGAATATTTTAATGAGGGGCAAATCCAGATGAAACGAAGACGCTATGATCAGGCAGTAGAGCGTTTCATGGATGCAATTTTTGACGAGAAACTGAAGCGAATTTCAACACCCATATCTAAACAATCAGAGGAGATTATAGAATCATTGATCAAGAATAAATAAACGCGGCTGTACAGAATGCCCGCGGTTCTTGTGACCGCGGGCATTCTATATGAGGAGGGGACTCATCATGATCGGAACGAGATCATCATTCACCGTACTACTTTGTCTGCTTTTATTGTCTATTCCCGTTGTTATCAGTGCTGAACCCGCAATAAAAATTTCAGTCTTCAATTTCGGAACGGTAAATCTAGAAGCTGCCGGTTACGGAACTACCGTCAGTAATATGCTCGTTACATCGCTCAAATCCATAGGAGACTTTGATATTCTTGATCGCAAGGATCTTGAAACTTTCCTTACGCTGAACGACCTCCAACAGAATGACGACCTGGATAATGTAAAAAAGGTCGGTGATCGGTTGGGGCTGTATGCCGTTGTAACCGGTTCAGTGGAAAAGAAAGGTGCAATTATAACAATCAACTGCAAGGTTAATCACATTGACAGAAAAAAGATTATTTTCAGTTGTCGTTCTCGATCTGTCGGCGATGCAGGATTGATAAACGAAACAAATAAACTGAGCATAAAAATTAAACACGCCTTGGCCAATAGTTTGAAGACAGCGGAGATAGATACATCGGGACTGAGTGAACCGATGGACGTAAAAGCACGAGCCGGGGGCAGCAGCAGAGTATGTCTCACATGGAAGAGCCCCTCCGGACAAAAGGATGCAGGTTATAAAATTTTTCGCAGTATATCAGACAAGGGTCCTTTCGCTAAGATCGCCCAAGTTACGACAGCCGAATATACTGATGAATATCTGGAAACAAAAACAATGTATTATTACAAAATACGATCGTACGATTCTCGCGGGCGGCAGAGTGGTTTTTCCTCAATCGTATCAGCAGAAACGGCGCCGACACCGAATCCTCCGATAATTCTGAAAACTCTTTCTCATATAAAAGGAATTGAGGTCATCTGGGCGCCATCACCGGCAAAATGTGACGATCCGAACGAGTTGAAAGGGTATAAATTGTATCGTGCCAAGGTCGAGCAGGGACCTTACAAGCAAATAGCTACAATTCTCGGGAGAGACATCGGTCTGGGTGCACAATCGACAACGCTCGATAAATTACTCAAGGTGAGTTATATCGATAAAAACCTGGCAGATGGGGAAGATTACTACTACAAAGTTACGGCTTATGATGTTAAGGATCTGGAAAGTGATCTGTCCGCACCGATCAAAGGCTTGACGATACCTGTCGTGCGCAATCTGTCAGCCCGTGGCGACATGATACGGGAAATAGAATTGTCCTGGGATCATATTTCTTCGTCTTTTATAAAGGGATACTATGTGTATCGAAGTACGGAAGAAAATAACGGATTCATAAAAATCAAAGAGATTGACCGGAGCAGTTCGGACAAATCTCCGATGATTAAGTATACTGATGATCAGGGCCTGGCAGATAAAGTAACGTATTATTATCGGGTAACAGCTTTAGAAGATAAGGATAAAGAAACATCTCCCTCGATGTCCGTTTTTGCGACAACAAAAGGGAAACCACCCATTGCTGAAGCTCTGCAAGCGGCAAGTGGTCAAGTAAAACAGGTAAAGCTTATCTGGAAAGAAAATGCTCAGGAAGAAGTCAAGGGATACAAAATTTATCGCAGTCAAGAGTCCTATGGAAAGTATGTTGTCATCGACAAAATATCAGGAAAGAACAAAAATAATTTTGTTGATGAAAAACTTATTGATAATGGTACATATTGTTATCGAATAACAACATACAATAAAGTTGATGTTGAAAGCGAAATGTCGGATGCTATATGTGCGACCACAAAACCGAGGCCGGCAAAACCGTCGGGATTTTCGGGTGAGAGCCTCCAGGTGAAAAAGACACCCCTTAGGTGGTCTGCAAATGCTGAAAAGGATATTGTGTATTATCACATATATCGAAGTGATGATGGCGGTAAAAAGTTTGAGCATATTGCAAAAAGCAAGGGAAACACTGAATATACTGATGAAAAATTAAAAGATGGTGGCGTATATCAGTATAAAATTCAAGCGGAAGATTCGGATGATCTGCTCAGCGATTTTTCAGACATAGTAACAGTGAAAACGAAGCAAAAACCGAAAAAACCAGAGGGGGTTATAGCCAAAACAGCGGACGGTAAAGTCACACTTTCATGGACAGCGAACAGCGAAAAGGACATTGAACAATACGTCGTATATGAAAAAGGTATTTTTACCAACACACAGGTGTCAACAGCAACATCTACCGCTGTTATCATGTCCGGCCTTGAAAAAGGAAAGAAGAAGGACTATCTCATCACTGCGGTTGACAAAGATGGGCTTGAAAGTGAACCGAGTGATATTGTAACAATAACCGTACAATGAAATTTCAGAACTGAAGAGATATGTTCGAGAAAATAAAGGTGAGTATCTATGAAATATAAAACGTTTACCATCATAACCATTGTCGTGAGTATTTTAATCTTGTTGACAACGATTACATTTGCCGAAACGAAGGGTACATTCCAGGTTGTCGCCGGCGAAAACGATAATGCGTATCTGGTCAATACGGAAACAGGTGCCGTATGGATTTTGACCTACCGAACCTTGGCCACAGGCCGCGAGCCCATCGCAGTTCCTTACAAATTTTTGAAAATTAAACCTAATGATGAGTATTTTCTCTTTGAGGAATACGAGGGACCGTCTGTTGAGGAGAAAATCGGTACATCAAAGAAGAAAAAGAAGTGAGTATCTTGATCGTAATTTCCCGTAATTCCGTCTGAGGCATTTACGCAGAAAATATAAAGGCGATGCAGAAAGAAAAAAATACGGCCGTTCATTGCCTTCGTAACACCGGGTTTTCGAGGACGTATATAATTAAGGGGACCGATTCTTTGATGGCGGTTGATGTGGGAAGCTATGGCGCTGCTCAGGATACGGTAGAATACATACAGAAGCATTTGAAACGAAACATTAGTGACTTACGCTATATTATAGCAACACATTTTCATATCGACCACATCGGCGGAATCGGTCATCTGATCAAAAAATGCGAGCCGACAACAAAAGTTCTGTTCAATTATCGCGTTAAAGATTACCTTAGCGGAAAGAAAAAAATATCATGTATAAAAAGCTGGTTTACCGGTAAGGTGCCGGTAACGCTCGCCAGTGCGCGGTATGTAAGGAGATTATCGCAAGTGATGTTTATGAAATAAGCGGGGATACCACTTCTCTGGATGCGAAATTATGGAAAACTACCCAGCTGTAAAGAACAAATTACATACTTTGGTGCAGA
>CAZCGI010000036.1:0-10908 GCA_964498145.1 uncultured Syntrophaceae bacterium | reverse complement strand
TGGGCCTCCCGACTTCGTCAAGCTCCCCACCTTCGAGATTTTCCAAAATTTCACGGGCTCGGCCGACCACCTCTTCGGGAACCCCGGCGAGACGGGCCACCTGAATACCATAGCTGCGATTAGTGCCCCCTTCGACTATGTTTCTGAGAAAAATAATACTATCTCCCCATTCCTTAACGGCAACACTATAGTTCTTAACACCGCGCAGCTCGCGGGCCATATCGGTCAGTTCATGATAGTGCGTGGCAAATAACGTGCGGGCTCCCAGTTTTTCATGATCATGGATATACTCGGCGACTGCCCATGCTATGCTGAGGCCGTCAAAGGTGCTTGTCCCCCGACCAACCTCGTCAAGCAGAATGAGACTCCTTGACGTGGCATTGTTGAGAATGGTGGCCACCTCGGTCATTTCCACCATGAACGTACTCTGCCCCCTCGCCAGGCTGTCAGCTGCACCGACACGAGTAAAGATACGATCAACAATACCGACGTGAGCCTCGGTTGCGGGGACGAAACTCCCGACCTGCGCCATCAGGACAACAAGAGCCACCTGCCGGATATAGGTTGATTTCCCCGCCATATTCGGTCCGGTAATGATGAGCAGTCGGTGATCGTTACTATCGAGATTGACATCATTGGGAACATATCCGTCGGTAATACCTATCCGCTCCACAACGGGGTGCCGTCCTTCCCTGATGTCAATGGTGTTCCCATCATCTACCCGGGGGCAGCAATAATTATATTTTTCCGCCGCTTCGGCCAGCGATACCAGCACATCAAGATCAGCCAACATGGATGCCGTTCTCTGAATGTGTCGTATCTCAGTTCCAATTTGATCACGGATAGCAACGAAAAGTTCGTATTCCCGCTCTTTTCTTTTGTCTTCAGCATTCAGTACCGTATATTCGTATTCTTTCAGCTCCTGGTTTATGTAACGTTCAGCATTGACAAGGGTTTGTTTTCGGACATAATCGTCAGGAACCAACTCTGTATTTGCCTTTGTTACTTCAATATAGTACCCGAATACACTGTTGTAACCGACTTTCAGGGTATTAATTCCCGTTCGCTTACGTTCTTTCGCCTCAAGAGCGGCAATCCACTTTTTACCGTCCCTGCTTGCCGATATCAGCTTATCCAGTTCTTCATCATATCCTTCACTGATTACATTGCCCTCCCGAATTGTCAGAGGAGGATCGGCTACAATGGAATTCTCTATTAGATCGACAACATGCGGCAGGGGATCAAGGCTGTTTCTTATTGATACTATAAGGGAAGATTGCATATCCGAAATCAATCGGATGATTTCAGGAACCTTCGTTAATGAGTCCCTCAAGGCGACCAGGTCCCGTGCATTAGCGACCCCCATGGCAACGCGACTTCCTAATCTCTCAAGATCGTACACGTGGGATAGAAAATGTTGCACATCAGCACGCAGAAGATGATTTTCTTTCATCTCCGACACGGCGGCAAGTCTTTCCCTGATCTTATCCGGCACGATAAGGGGATAGTTTAACCACCACCTCAATCGCCGTCCTCCCATGGCAGTCGAGGTCATGTCAAGAACGTGTATGAGAGAACCGACCTTTTTCCCCTCCTGAATCGTACCGAAGAGTTCTAGATTTCTCTTGGCGTTGTTGTCCATCAGGAGATAATTCTCTGCTTTGTGCCACGTGATGCCGGCAAGATGACGCATCTTTTCCTTTTGGGTCTCTCCGATATAGTGAAGCACCGCCCCGGCTGCTGATGTCATGGCCGGATGCTCGGCAAAGGCAATCGTATTCAAGATCTTTTCAGCGAAACTTGCCTTGAGCAATGTCATCGCGTCGTCAATATCGAAATAGTCCGGTGAAACGGTGTTAACCACACAGTTTGGTGATTCCTGGGCAAACATTTTTAAGAATGTTTTTTCGTTAAACGTATCGATGACAACAATCTCCCTGAAATCAAGTCCTGCGATCTCATTGAGCAAGTAATCATGATCGCCAGATTCGGTTACCCAGAATTCACCCGTAGAAATATCCACGAAGGCGAGGCCATAGATATCACCGCAAACCGAAAGGCCTGCCAGGAAATTATGTTCTTTGGCATGAAGTGTATCGGAATCAATGACCAGACCGGGCGTAATTATCCTGACAACCTCACGTTTGACAATACCCTTCGCCTGTTTCGGATCTTCCACCTGTTCGCAAACGGCAACCTTATAGCCATTTTCGATGAGTTTTGTGATATAGGACGATGCAGCATGATAGGGAATTCCGCATAATGGAATGCTGTCTTCTTTCCCCTTATTCCGTGATGTCAGCGTTATTTCCAGGACTTTTGATGCCGTCACGGCATCCTCAAAAAACATCTCGTAAAAATCGCCCATCCGGAAAAAGAGTATACAATCCTGATGCTGCTCTTTTATCTCAACGTATTGCCGCATCGCCGGCGTCAGGGTCTTCATTCCCATCGATCACCCTTCTTTTTCAGATCAACGTAATCGACCCGCTGGATGCGTCCTTGTTGAATGATAAATGAACTTAACAGCCAGTTTACGAAACTGATGATGAGCGCACCGAAAACGGCAGTCCAGAATCCATGGACTTCGAATCCCGAAATAACTCCAGAGACCATAGCCAAAAGAAAGGCATTAATAACAAACATAAAAAGACCAAGACTGACTATTGTGATGGGAAGGGTCAGAATAATCAGGATGGGACGAAGGAGGACATTGAGAACGCCCAGCACCGCCGCTGCCAGAAAGGCGGAGAAAAAATCCCGCACATAAATTCCATCAAGGAAATAGGATGCAATCATTATTGAAAGTGTCAATATGATCCACCGTATAAAAATCGCCACCATCGCACATCACCTCGACATTTAAATAAAAAAAGTGGTGCTCCCCTCGATTCATATGGGGACTGTCTAAAGGTTGTAGCCGTTCTCCATGAAATTTTCAAGGTCAAACTCCGGTTACGGAGAAGCAGCCGTTATTGTGGAATCAAAACAAATAAGTACGGATTTGTCTCATTCGCCAGCAGCAAACAAAAAGATCGATTCGATGATATCGATACCGTTACCTGATTATCAACCATCGATACTCGCGAATATGGTCGAGAAACTCAAAGATTATCTCCTGTTCATCGGTGGAACAGGCCCGGGCGTTGAAGATGAATCTCATCCTCGGCGATTTTTTGATACCCACCAGATCCGCCAGCGCCCCTCCGAAGCAGTCTTTTCCCCAGAATCGGGCAACCCTCTCAAGATGAGAAAATCGAATGGTAAATTCCGAATGTCCCATCAACGGTATTTCCCGGGGGAATCCCTGCATGCAGAGGTCCCGTGCGAGGTAGTCCATGTCATCCGGAATAATGGGATCACTCGAATGTTCTGAAATAAATGCCGGGATTCCGGCTTCACATACCGCTTCGACAAGTCGAACCGCCCCCATGTTGAAATGAAAGTTTTCCTGCGAGGGTACTTCCAGCGAATATCGGGTGACCAGTTTTGCAACGTCATCTGGTAAATCCAACGAATTCAAATCTTTCCACGTATCCAGATCACCGATCATTTCATTGATTATCAAAACGTCAATTTCAGACAGGACCGGCATCAATTGCATGATATCAGCCTGAACGAAATCTATTTTCCGGTTCCACTGTTCAAGTGCCGTTCGCTGCCTTCGCAAAAGTGTCTTTGAGAGATCTACCATAACGACGTGCTTGATCAGTGATGAATAACCTTCCAACAATCCCCTCATGAGACTGCCGTATCCTCCGCCGATTTCACAGACACGGCACCCCTGATACACGATTCCACATGCTGCGAGCATCTCACCGACGAGGGAACCATAGGGTTTCGGATCTTCAACGGCTATCATATAGGGAGAAGCCGATGACGCAAGTGATTCGCAAACGGTGAGTTCCGTCATAAGATCAATCGGATTGTGTTTATAATATCCGTATGTTCTGTTGAGTTCGACCATAAGACACTCAATAATATATTTCTTGCAATCTGTGAAGCACAAACAAAATAATCTATGAACCACTATACAGGATTCAGGCAAGCTGTTTTTGACATTTGTTTTTCTCCCGTCATGTATCCACGAACCGGCATCACTATCCGAACAAAAAACATTGCAATGATGAAGGCTCTATAGGACCCCATTGATCTTTCTTGAATATAAACTCAAGTTTAGATCGCTAACGGACGATTACTACCCATGATTACAGAATTATTTCAAATGTGAGACACATATCCTGCAAAAAGACGCAAAACGGGCACTCAATATTACATTATCATTCATGACAAGCATGGGAGACCGTTAATTCCGGCAAAGGTGAGACGTGTGTATGCAGTGGAAAGACAAAGGCAGTAATGAAAGGAAACGAACATCATGAAAAAGATCATCGTGGTCGATAATCATCCGCTCATCCTGACATTTCTCAAGACCTTCCTGGAAAAAGAGGGATATGAAGTTAAAACGGCACGGAGCGGTCTCGATGCGTTGGACATAATAAAATATTTTGTCCCTGACGTCATGTTCATCGATCTCATCATGCCGAACATCAATGGTATAAAACTCTGCAGAATAATCCGAACGATGCCGGAGTTGCGTGATACATATCTCATAATATTATCTGCAATTGCTGCCGAAGACAGGCAGGGACACCTTGATTTTTTCAAATTCGGTGCAAATGCCTGCATCGCTAAAGGTCCTTTTCAGAGCATGAAAGAACACATTAAAGAGGCGCTGGATCGCGCCAGATTGGGTGTTGCAACAGGGAGTTACGAAAAAATACTTGGCATTGATGATGTTCACGCCCGGGTCATTACCACCGAACTTCTGACGGGTAATCAGCATTATGAAGTCATACTGAACGGTATGACTGAGGGAATCATGGAGGTGACTCCCGAAGGAAGAATCGTCTATGCAAATCCGGCTGCCGTGGCGCTGGTAAGCATGTCCGAAGAATGTATCCTCGCCTCCGATTTTCATGAATTATTCAAGGACCAGGATCGAGAAACGATACAGTCATTGATCGAAAACCGGAATATCACACATAAGGAAATACGAAACAACGAAACATTCATGATCAATGATCGTCAAGTGGAGTGCAAGCTGCTTCCCATTGAGGATGAAGGTTACAAAAAAATCGTCATTCTTGATGATGTCACGGAACAGAAACGAAGAGAGGCCCAACTCCGATATGCACAAAAAATGGAAGCGATCGGTACGCTTGCCGGCGGAATCGCTCACGACTTCAATAATCTTCTCATGGGAATCCAGGGCAATATTTCCTTGATGATGCTGAGGTCCCCCGACAGTCATCCCGATCAAAAAAGACTGGACAAAATTGAAGAACTTATCGATCGAGGGTCAAAGCTCACCACACAGCTTCTTGGATACGCCCAGGAAGGGAAGTATGAAGCAAGACCGATCAACCTTAACGATCTGATTAACAAAACAGCCGATACAATTGCACGGACACGAAAGGATATTACAGTCCACCGTGATCTTACTGACAGTCTGTATACGGTCGAAGCGGACCTGGGGCAGATCGAGCAGGTTTTACTCAATATATTGATTAACGCCTCCGAAGCCATGCCGGGAGGCGGAAACCTCATTATAAAGACAAGAAATATCACTCAAGATGATCTAAACACACATCATGATGTACCGATACCGGGCAATTACGCCATGGTCAGTATTACCGATACCGGCATTGGTATCGATGAAACAATTATCGAGAAGATTTTTGACCCGTTTTTCACTACCAAAGGCATGGGACAGGCAACAGGACTCGGACTGGCATCAGCCCTTGGAATCATAAAAAGACACCATGGACATCTCGATGTCAAATCTGAAAAAGGAAGGGAAACATCTTTTCGAATCTATCTCCCTGAAATATCCTCAGATGACCATCCCCGACGGCACAATGGAGCGCTTTCATCCCTGACCACCGATGCGGTTCCGACGATTCTTCTCATTGATGATGAAGAGCATATTCTCGATATCGGTCAGGAAATGCTAAAAGCGATGGGGTATAACGTACTGACGGCATCAAACGGCAACGATGCTGTCGACATATACATGAAACATCAGGACACGATCGATCTTGTCCTCCTCGACATGGTCATGCCTGCCATGGGAGGAAGCGAAGCGTTTAACCGGTTAAAAGAAATAAATGACAAGGTGAAAGTGATTCTGTTGAGCGGGTACAGCATCGAAGGAGAAGCAACGGAAATAATGGAACGGGGCTGCAACGGTTTTATCCAGAAACCATTTAAGATGGAAACATTACAGGAGATGATCAGAAAAATCTTGAACCGTTCCCGTGCATAAAAATCAAAAAGAATGACAACCGGATCAACATAAACATGAAACAAGAAAAAACGGCCCCAGACATGGACAGCGGGCAGTTACTGCGCTGATCGTATTATATCAAGAGGAAGTGATCACATGACAAGAGAGTGCGCACTTATCAAGAAATTCAACAATAAAAAAACATTGCCACATGTGGCAATCCGGCTTTCAAAATTATTGTCAGATGAAAACAGTTCCATCAAGGAAATGGAAGAGGTTATTCGATTGGACCCCACATTGGTTCTTCGTGTTCTTCGCATCGTTAACAGCGCCTATTACGGATTGAGCCAAAAGGTCGACAGTATAGAGAGAGCGGTCGTTTTCATCGGCATGAAGAACCTGCGAAATATGGTGGTCACTGAAGCACTCAAGGATATCTTCCGGATGGGGAACAACGGTCGCACCTACTCACGAAGGCAGTTATGGCTGCACTGTGCAGCCGTCAGTATCTGCGGTCATATGATCGGTGAACGCATCTTCGCCCAGAAAGGTGAAGACGTCTTTCTCTGTGGGATTCTTCACGATGTCGGAATCATCGTGGAAGACCAGGTAGCCCATGGGCGCTTCATTGAAGTGTGTAAACAGTTTCAGGAAAATTCAAAACCGCTTGTCGACCATGAAAACGAAATTATCGGCACCAATCATTGTAACCTCGGATACGAGCTGAGCCGGGAATGGAATCTCCCGGTAACAGTCCAAGAGGCCATCAGGGATCACCATAAAGTATCACATACAATCGTACCTTCAAGTGTCACCGGAATTATTCAGATTTCCGAATATATTGTATCTCGCATGAGCTATACGGCTCTGCCGGGCATGACAGCGGAACTTCCCTCTCATTTACTCGATCATATGGTCGAAAATATAGGGGAATATAAAACATTGATAAGAGCTTTGCCCGATGAAATGCTAAAGGCCAAGGAACTGTATGAGCCCGAAAAAGGATAATCTCATGGATGTTGTAACAGACAGCATTCTAAACGAATTGAACAACCGGGAACACCCGAAAGAAGAACTGCTTTCAATGCTTGTCCGGACTGTTCCGGAAGGAACATTCGCCCTCGTATTTTGGGGAGACGAACACTCTGTCGCAGAGAACGACTTTGGTTTATACCGAAGGTCATATTCAGATCTGATGAGACGGGCTCAGAAAAAGCGGGATGTTGTCTCGACACAACGACAGGGTAACACGCCTGTCCGAGCACTGCACATTCCCGAATTAAATGCCGTCCTGATTTTCTCTATAGCAGGTCACGTTCTGTCCCGCCAGAAGGAACAGTACATCAGCAGAATTGTCAAGCTCTGTGTAAAACTCTTTTTCGAAAAAAAGAATTGCGAAGATGAGCGAGAACATAGAACAACTCAAAAACGACAGCTCAATAGAAAATTTCGCGTCCTGGAAAATAAATACCAGGAGATCCTTGAAGACAATGAGCGGGAATACCAGCGGATCATTAAAAATATTGAAGATGGTTATTACGAATGTGATGTTAGGGGAAAGCTGACATTTTTCAACGATTCCACATTGAAAATAACAGGTTATTCAAAAAACGAACTCCAGGGTATGTCATTCAGGAACCTCATGGAACCTTCACATGTAAACGCCACTTTTCAGATTTTCAACAGAGTATTTGAAACAGGAATACCGAGTACGGGGCATGAACTTCAAATCGTAAGAAAAGACGGCACGTTTATTTACATCGACGCCTCGGCATCGCTGATAAGGGACACGCAGGGGCAACCCGTTGGCTTCCGAGGAATTGCGCGAGATATCAGTAAACGGAAAGAAGCAGAGGATCAACTTCGAATGGCAAATAAGGAGTTGGAAAAAGTTAATGAACAACTTGAAATCGCCATATCCAAGGCAAATGACATGGCAATGGAAGCTGCAGCGGCGAACAAGGCAAAAAGTGAATTTCTCGCGAATATGAGTCATGAAATTCGGACGCCCATGAACGCAATCATAGGATTCACCGATATGCTCCTCGAATCTCATCTCGATGAAACCCAGACAGATTATGCAGGAATTATTAAAAAGAGCGGTGAAAATCTTCTAGCACTTATTGATGACATATTGGATCTGTCGAAGGTTGAGGCACGGGTTGTCGATCTTGATAAAATCAAATTCGACCCCGAACTCATAGCATACGATGTCTGTGAACTCATTCTCCCGAGAATTGAAGCAAAACCCATCGAACTCATCTGCCGTATCGGCAGTAACCTGAATTGTTACGTAAACGGAGACCCGAGACGCTTGAGACAGGTTTTGATAAACCTGCTTGGTAATGCTTCAAAATTCACCGATTCGGGAGAAATCGAACTGTTCATGGACATTACGGAAGAAAAAAACCGTCAGGTAAAACTCCATGTATCGATTAAAGATTCGGGAATAGGTATTCCTCATGACAAACTATCGGTCATCTTTCAGCCGTTCCAACAATTCGACGGATCTACAACACGAAAATACGGAGGTACCGGACTTGGACTTTCCATATGCAAACAGATAGCATCGCTCATGAATGGCACTGTATGGGCTGAAAGTGAAGGGGATGGAAAAGGCAGCACCTTTCATTTTGTTGCATTGTTCGATAAGGCAGCTCATAAGAATTTCAAACAACGGTTACACCAATCACTGTCCGGGAAACAGATCCTCGTCGTCGATGGCAATGCAACAAATCGACAAGCACTGACTGAAATCATCGAATCATTCGACATCCGTGTCCGGACCCTCCGTGACGGCAGCGGAATTTTTCCGACGCTCGTCAATGCCTCCGACGACAATCCGTATGATGCATGCGTCATCGATCTTAACATGCCCGGGACCAGCGGATACGACCTTGCACGGCAGATAAGAACCTCTCACCAACCATTTTCACAGATACCGCTTATCGCCATGTCATCACGGGCAAAAGATAATGCTCATAAATCAAGGCGTTTCGGTTTTGATGGTTATCTGAACAAGCCGATTCGAAGAGACAAATTGATGCAGACATTGAAGGTATTGTTCGACGGAAAGGGAATATCGGAAGTCAAAGCCAAACGGGCTGATAATAAACTGGCAACCGCCAGTGATATCATGGAAAATCAAATGCCTGCAGTGAGGATTCTTCTGGCAGAAGACAATCCAGTCAACCAGAAACTGGCAAAGATAATGCTGACCAAGGCGGGATACCATGTCGATGTGGCCAATCATGGGATTGAGGCGGTTGAAATGTACACACTCACACCGGAAAAATTCAACCTTATCTTCATGGATGTTCAAATGCCTGAAATGGATGGTTTGGAAGCAACACGCATACTGCGTCAAAGCGGTTTTCACAGCATTCCGATCATCGCCATGACGGCGCATGCCATCAAAGGTGATCGAGAAACGTGTATTGAAGCGGGGATGAACGACTATATTGCAAAACCGATAAAGAGAGACATTGTCATGAAAACGATTGAAAAATGGACACACCAAAGGAGTCACCATGGACATTAAACAACTCGCGGAAGATCTGGGTCTGGAAGAACATGAATGCAGTGAATTACTTGAACTCTTCATTGAAACGGGCTTGTCTGATCTCGATCAGATAAAATCAGCCATGCAAGAAGGCAATGCAGAAAAAACCGGGTCTGCTGCACACTCTCTCAAAGGGGCGGCAGGAAACTTCAATTTTATCGGCATATATGCAACGGCAGCAGAAATTGAAAAAAATGCTCACCGAAATAAACTTGAAACAATACCTGAATCGATCATCGTACTTGAAAATATGCTCAATGAAGTGGCATCATTCGTTTCGATGAAACATTAAGTATCGTTCGCTGACTGCATAAAACAAATGTTCTCAATCGGACTGAAACCTTCTTTATATCCGGGATAATATACGTGCAGCCGGAGCTATTTCCCTGCCGTTCATCCACCTCGTGCTCCCACAATTCCACCCATAGACGAAAGCCTGCCGGCTTGTCAGATAAGAACCTCAGCATTCAATCTCTTGCTTTTGTTTATCCTGCATTCACCCATAGATTGATCATGGGTATTGACGTATCGAAAAAAAAATGCTCTGATTTAAAAAATTTTTAAAATGAAGTATGGTAAAAAAATTGAGTGCAAGCGGTGTGGAACGTGCTGTCTTGCCAATCTCATTGCTTTTGTCACAGATGAAGACATAGAACGTTGGGAAAGAGCGCAGAGAGAGGATATTCTGCGTATACTCGAAAACAAGAACGCAGTGTGGGCGGGTGATCGTCTCATCTCGACGACAGACGGCCATCAACTTTATGGATGCCCTTTCCTCACGTGGGAAAAAAATCACTATGCGTGCAGCATTTATGAAACGCGGCCACAGGTATGCAGGGATTATTTTCCAGGGTCATCCCATATTTGCCCGTACTACAAGAAAAGCGATGAGGAACCCTAAATAATAAAATCACCAAAAGTCTGAAAAGACGGGTGGTAACGACGGCGCTGGTTTTTCCTGATGCGCCGTTAACCGGATACCAGTATCTTTTCGTATCAAGGAAATCTCTATGAAGCAATCGGAAGTGTCATGCATTGACACGAAAAACAATAAACC
>CAZCGI010000035.1:0-10979 GCA_964498145.1 uncultured Syntrophaceae bacterium | reverse complement strand
ACACCCTTTCGCATGTCCGTATGCGGAACGGTCTGTCCCGGACTGTGCATGGATGCCTGTAACAGGGGGGTGATTGACGGTCATGTTAACATCCGGGAAATAGCCCGTACCTATTATCCAAAATACAAACCAACGATCAAAGAGAAGCGCAACGAGAAAATTGCGATTATCGGAGCCGGACCGGCGGGACTTTCCGCTGCATGGCAACTGTCACGACGAGGATATACCATTACCGTCTATGATGCCATGAGTGACGTGGGAGGAAAAGTAAGAAAGGCAATACCTCGGGAACGTCTTTCCGATGAATTATTGGATAAAGACATTGACAGAATAAAATCGCTTCCCATTACGTTCAACCTGGGGGTAACAATTGACGGGAAATCTTTCAAGGATATTTATGATGCGAATGATGCCGTTGTTGTTGCCACGGGAGCTCACACGACGAAAAGAATACCCTATCCCGGCGGCGAGAGAATTTTTTCAGGTTTGCAATTTCTCCTCGATATCAATGAGGGAAAGAAGCAGGATCTTACAGGAAAATCCGTTGTCATTATCGGTGCCGGTAATGTGGGTATGGATATCGCCTGCGAGTCATGGCGCCTCGGTGCAAAGAAAGTAACCACGGTGGACATCCAAAAACCACTGGCCTCAGGGAAGGAGTTATCGATGGCGACGGAACGGGGGACCACGGTACTCTGGCCGAAATTCGTTGCTAAACTCACAAAAAATAGGATTCAGTATACCGATGGAACGTCTGAAAAGGCTGATGTCGTCATTTTCAGTATCGGGGAAGTTCCCGATGCGTCGTTTTTGCCCGCTTCTGTTTACCTTGACGAACGAGGATACATGAAAACGGCTGACAAGTCATATAAAAGCAGTGATGGTAAGATATACGGGTGCGGTGATATCGTGAAAGCGGGGCTGATAACCGATGCCATAGGGTCGGGACGGCTTGCCGCTATGGAAATTCATGCACACCTCAACGGTGATGAATTTGTCTGTCCGGAAAAGCGGCTTGTGCCAACCAAGAGAATTCAAACGGCATATTTTGGAGGAGAAGAGAACGAACTAGATCGATGTATGAGTTGCGGAACCTGCATTTATTGTGATAAATGTATCGACAACTGTCCACAGGGAGCGATATCCCGCAACGGTGAAATATTCACCATCGATCCCGTGAAATGTACGTTCTGTTATACCTGTGTCAACGTCTGTCCCCGCGGGGCAATTCAGTCTGAACTGCTTGATGAAATGCTGGACTGAGGTAACGCTTGACATTACGCGTTGATGCGGGTCTTATTGCTGTAGTAATTTCACATGGAAGGAATATAGTGAACCATGAGAACAAAATTCATCTTTATTACAGGTGGAGTTCTCTCGTCGCTCGGTAAGGGGTTAGCCGGTGCTTCGATCGCCGCCCTTCTGGAATGCAGGGGACTACGGGTTACCAATCAAAAACTTGATCCTTATATTAATGTTGATCCGGGAACGATGAATCCCTTTCAGCACGGTGAAGTATTCGTAACCGACGATGGGGCGGAAACCGACCTCGATCTGGGACATTACGAACGGTTTACCAGCGCGTGTATGGGAAAATCAAATAATCTCACCACTGGCCAGGTCTATTTTTCCGTCATATCAAAGGAAAGAAAGGGAGAGTACCTCGGCGGTACAGTTCAGGTCATCCCCCATATTACCAATGAGATTAAAGATTACATCAGAGATGCTGCCGCCGGATATGATGTGGCGCTGGTAGAAATCGGCGGAACCGTTGGAGATATCGAAAGCCTTCCATTTCTCGAAGCAATCAGGCAGTTTAGAAATGAAGTAGGAAAACAGAATGCAATCTTCATACATCTCACGTGGGTGCCGTACATCAAGACGGCGGGGGAAGTAAAAACGAAGCCCACCCAGCACAGTGTCAAGGCGCTCCGTGAAATCGGCATTCAACCTGATATTCTGCTTTGCCGTACAGAAGAATTTCTCACAAAGGAAATCAGGGAAAAGATATCCCTCTTCTGTAATGTTGAAGTGGAATCGGTCTTTACAGCCAAAGATGTGGAAAGTATCTATGAAGTGCCGCTTATCTATCACAGTGAAGGGGTAGATCAAAAAATCGTCGAGCTTTTGAACATCTGGACGGGACAGCCAAGACTGGATGAATGGGAGCGACTCGTCGGCAGAATTAAAAACCCGTCGCAAGAGGTTACAATTGCCATAGTCGGCAAATACGTCGACTGGACCGATTCTTACAAAAGCTTGAACGAGGCGCTGATTCACGGTGGAATCAGTAATGACTGTAAAGTAAACCTCCGTTTTGTAGACTCGGAACAACTTGAACGTGAGGGAATCCACGAACAGTTTGAAGAAGTTGGAGGAATCCTTGTTCCCGGAGGTTTCGGACGACGTGGGATCGAGGGTATGATACAGGCCATCAACTTTGCAAGATCGAACAAGATTCCCTATTTCGGTATCTGCCTGGGTATGCAATTGTCCGTTGTCGAGTATGCCCGAAACATCTGTAATCTTGAAAAAGCTAACAGTTCCGAATTTGATAGTGAGACTCCCTATCCAGTCATCGAGTATCTTCCCGAACAGCGAAACATTACCGATATGGGAGGCACCATGAGACTGGGAGCGTATCCCTGTGTTTTAGAACCGAATACGTGTGCATTTGATACATATGGAAAACGGGAAATCAGCGAAAGACATCGCCACAGATATGAATTTAATAATGATTACAAAGATATTATGGTGCAGAATGGCCTGTGCATCAGTGGAATGTCTCCAGATGGTCAGCTCGTTGAAATTATCGAATTGGAAGACCATCCCTGGTTTCTCGGATGTCAGTTTCATCCCGAATTCAAATCCAAACCCACACGGCCCCATCCGTTATTTGTCAAGTTCATTGCAGCATCGCTCAATCATAGTTGACAGGGGTTGATGGAAAAAATCCACAAACGAAAAATCTTTAGCACTTTATTATGTATAAAGTGAGTGTTTCCCATGGTTCATACTATTCGTTATAATTTTAATAAAATATGGAATTTCATTAAGAATACGAGGCTCTATATCGGTCGCGATATTCGAACAGTGCCGTATGGTTCCCTTCTGCTGTTTCCGCTATTACCCGATACGCTGATGTGCGGTCTTGCAGGAATTCTTACGATTAAAGGGGGAACACCGGCAATAAATAATAATCTCGTCAAGCAACTCGCCGACCATTGTGACCTCATCGAGGAGACAAGTGTCAGCATGCTTTTGGAACAATCTATGGAGATTGATGGGTATCTCGGAGGATCTTTGCAGCTTGATGAGATCGATGCAACTATCAAAGAATTGAAGAAAGCCTCTTCATACGAAAAGATCTTTTCCGCAAACGGCGGCCTTCAGAATCTCACCGAGCTTTCAAAGCGGCTTGCCGCATTCATAAGCCGGGAAGAAAAACTGATAGAAACAAATGCGCCCCGCTTTACCACCGTTGAGATGGAAATCATCAACACATCGATCATCCGGTTGAAGGATGCCGCATGGGCACTCGAGAAAGATCTCCTCGACAATACGGACCGCATTCTTTTTCTTGCGGGAAATAATGATCCATCGGTTATCGGTCGTGAGGGTCTTTTAAAATACCGGAATGTCAATTTATTGTTAAATGCTATCGATCGGCTGGAAGTGAGGGGAAGGGATTCTGCGGGAATCCAGATCAGTCTGACGCTGGAAAAAGAAAATAACCTGGAAACATTACTCCAAAAACTATCCTGCAGTGATCTTTCAGAAGAGTGGAGAAAGAGAACCGCTCCGGGGGATCTTCTCGACAGTTCCATTCAGATATCAACGCTGACCGGCAGAGAGGATTCCGCAACGGTACTGATGTTTACCTATAAAAAGGCAGCGGTAACGGGAGAACTGGGAGAAAACAGCAGGTATCTGCGGAACCGAATCAGGAACGATCGGATACTCAGAACAGTTATCAGTGATACCTCTGCAGTGGATTCATACATGGCTCACACACGATGGGCATCGGTCGGATCGATTACAGAAGCAAACTGTCATCCCATCAACAACTACTGTTCCATTGAAGCAAAGGACGAAGCATTGTCGGTACCGACATCGGAAAGTCATTTTCATGCCGGGCAGGATGGTCGGGTTATCAATGTTGTCCTGAATGGCGATATCGACAATTACGCACTTCTCAGGGCTGCACTGGAATCGGATGGAAAACAATGTATTGACGGTTCAGTGACAACTGATACCAAGATAATACCACTGCAAATTGAGCGATATCTCTCCGCCGGGCATACTCTACAGGAAGCATTTCGCCGTGCACTGAATGATTTTGAAGGTTCTCATGCCATCGCCATGACATGTACCAGTGAACCTGACAAGGTATATCTCGCCCTCAAGGGAAGCGGACAATCGCTTTACATCGGTCTCGGCGATGATCAATACATCTATTCTTCGGAATTGTACGGACTTGTCGAGGTTACGGATCGGTTTGTGAAAATGGACGGCGAGACTGAAAGAATCCCGGGAGACCCATCTACGAAAGGACAGCTTTTTGTTCTCAACAGGAATGCCGGCGGAACGCTTCAGGGAATCGATGCATTCCATTACGACGGTCATAAGCTGAATCTGTCGGACGATAATATCCACAAGGCGGAAATCACCACGCGGGATATCGACAGAAAGGACTACCCCCACTATCTTCTGAAGGAGATATTCGAAGCGCCCACATCGACACGAAAGACGATGCGGGGGAAGTATTTCATTAATTACGGTGACGACGACACGGTCCGGTCGATTACCTTCAATCTAGGGGGAGATATTGTCCCGCCTGACCTGGTTCGTGCCTTACAAGCGGGGAGCATAAAAACGATCTATGTCGTGGGTCAGGGAACCGCCGCTGTGGCAGGTGCCGCAATCGCGGAAGCATTCATACAATATCTGCAGGATCGGGACATTCATATCGAAGCAAAGAAGGCGTCGGAACTCAGCGGGTTTTCTCTGCGGAATAATCTGGAACATGCCATCATTATTGCGGTAACCCAGTCGGGAACGACCACTGATACAAATCGGGCGGTAACATTGGCAAAAGAGCGGGGCGCACAGGTCATCGCCATTGTCAATCGACGGCAGTCCGATATTACCCATGTGGCAGACGGTGTTTTTTATACAAGCGACGGTCGGGACATAGAAATGTCCGTTGCATCAACAAAGGCATTCTATTCTCAGATTGTCGCCGGTTATATTCTTGCTCTCTATATAGCCAAGCTCACGGGAACCATGTCTGATAACGCCATTGCCCAGGAAATTGTCGATCTTGAAGATGCTCCGGGAAAAATGAACAATGTTATTGCAAGACGGGAAGCAATTCGGGAATCGGCATGGGATATCGTCAAGGTAAAAAAATACTGGGCGGTTGTCGGAAGCGGGTCCAATAAGGTTGCCGCTGATGAAATCAGAATAAAATTGAGTGAATTGTGCTACAAGACGATATCGTCGGATATCGTGGAGGATAAAAAACATATAGACCTGTCATCCGAACCGCTGATTATTGTGTGTGCTGCCGGCAATCCCGAACCGGTTGTTGAAGATATAGTGAAAGATGCTGCAATTTTTAAAGCGCATTCCGGTTCAGTTGTCGTTATAGCCGACGACGGGGAAACACGGTTCGATAACATTGCGGATTCGGTGCTCCATGTACCGACAGCCACATTTCCGACCTCCGTTATCCTGAATACCCTGGTCGGACATATCTGGGGTTATTATGCTGCATGCGGCATTAATGAAGACGCAGAATTCTTCAAAGGATTCAGAAACAACCTGTCATTGAAAGTGCAGGCGCTGGATAGAAAAAATCAGTCTCTTTTCGAAACAATTACCGATGCCGGGCTTCGATCATCCGTGGGGAATTTTACCACGGCATTTCACGAGAGAAAGAACAGAGGATATTTTGCGTCGTTGAGTACCGCTGTGGCTGCTGATATGCCGCTTCTTCTCAAGTATGCTATCGGGAAGCTTCCGCTCGAGGACTTTTGGGAAGAATATAAAGATAAACGAATATCATCATCACCCCTTGATATGCTGGATATATGTCTTGGACGGGCCATCGACGAATTATCGAGACCGATCGATGCAATCCGCCACCAGGCAAAAACGGTGACCGTCGGAACCAGTCGTAAGAGTGAGGTCCTGACGGGAATAATCTTCGATTTTTTAAGGGACCTTACGTTTTCTCTGGAAAATCTTACATCCCGGGAAGGAACAGCGGCACGACGGCTCCAGCGGGCCGTTTCCGACATTCGTGGTTACACTCTTTACAGCATTGAACATCTTGAAATCGACGGTACGCCCGGAGCGAAAACGACCATATCCATCGAAGAGAAAGGCGGCGTTTCGCGAACAATGCAATCACGGGTAGAAGTGCCGAGCGTGCTCAGTGGAACAAAACGGACAATCATACGAACCGGTGAAATCTATGCGGGACTGGGAAAAAGGGACAAGGCACCCATTATCATCATGCCGCTGCTGGGACGGAACCATCGGATACAGCATGTCCTGCTGCTTCACGTTATCTTTCGGAATGACCTCACTGCTTCCGAAAAAATAGATATTCTTGGTGACAAGTTTAACAAGATCAACAATCTCGTTAATGAGTATGATTTCTCATGGAATGATGAATACCTCCACGGCCTTCCCATTGAGTTCCTCCTTGGCGAGGGTGTGGACGTTATTGTCGGCGAAATGATGAAATTAATGGAAGTCGAGTCGTCAAATTAAAATGATCGCTATCATCGATTATAAAGCAGGAAACCTGCGGTCTGTTGAAAGAGCCCTGATGTACCTTGGGGTATCCTGTCGAGTCACTGATGTTCCATCTGAGATACTGTCGGCTGATCGGGTCATATTCCCCGGCGTCGGCGCCGCCGGCGCAGCAATGGACGTAATTCACTCGGCGGGACTCGATGCTGTCATCCATGAAGTTGTCGACCAGGGAACTCCCTTTCTGGGGATATGTCTCGGGGCTCAGATTATTCTCGAGAAAAGTGATGAGGGTGATACCACCTGTCTGGGCCTGATTGAAGGCTGTGCAAAAAAATTTCCTGACATGGGAATGAAAATTCCCCACATGGGATGGAATAACATTTCATTGAATCGGTTTCATCCAGTACTTGCCGGTATTGATGAGCGGGCTCAATTCTATTTCGTCCATTCGTATTATCCCCAGCCTGCACGGTCGGAAGACACGATTGCTGAGACGAATTACGGCTTGGCCTTTTCGTCCGTTGTCGGTAAAGACAACATCATTGCCATGCAGTTTCACCCTGAAAAGAGCGGACGGTACGGACTCGCTATCCTGAAAAACTTCTGTGAATGGAACGGAACGATAGAAAATAATGCTGAGTAAACGGATTATCATCTGCCTGGATGTTCGGGACGGAAGAACAACCAAGGGCATCAAATTTAAAGAAAACGTCGACATCGGAGATCCCGTGGTCATGGCACGTGACTACTATGAACAGGGCGTTGACGAACTGGTCTTTTACGACATCACGGCATCCTCGGATAAACGGGACATTCTCATCGATGTCGTTGACGATGTCGCAAAAAATATCTTCATACCCTTCTCGGTGGGGGGAGGAATACGAACACTTGATGATATGTATGCTGTGCTGAATGCCGGAGCGGAGAAGATCAGTGTCAATACCGCCGCGGTTTTGAAACCGGACCTGATCTCTGAAGGGGCAAAGATTTTTGGAAGTCAGTGTATCGTTCTAGGAATGGATGCGAAGCAGGTACCGAAAAGTAAGAAGATACCGTCGGGTTATGGGATCTGGATCAACGGCGGCAGAACTCCCATGGCGATTGATGCTCTTGAGTGGGCAAAACAAGCTCAGGATCTTGGAGCAGGGGAGATCTGCCTTAACTCGATTGATGCCGACGGAACCAATGACGGCTATGAACTGACGGTGACATCTTTGATTTCCCGGGCTGTGTCGATACCGGTCATTGCATCGGGCGGTGCAGGCAAACCGGAACATCTCAGAGACGTCTTCGTGGAATCCGGTGCCGATGCAGCGCTGATTGCCTCGATGGTCCATTATTGTCAGTACACGGTCGAACAGATAAAGGCATATCTTGAGGATGAAGGTGTTCCAGTTCGATCGTTCGTATAGTCGGCAGATCATCGTCACCGAGGATCTGCTTAATCAAGAGCTTCATATCGCTTGCCTTTTTCCCCCCTATGGTATAAATACACAGGTTGCAAGCCGCAGATGATATCGATAAATAATGCGGAGTCCTGCATAAACGTTGAGAAAACGTCGATGATTACAATCGTGACTGATGTCAGGCGATGTAAAATGTGTGGCAAGGGAAACGCCATTGTCTATTGCAGTGGCTGCGGAATCCCGCTGTGCGAGCGATGTCGGCAGTTTGATATGTATCCGCATGACTGTGGAAGCGTCGATACCCTGGCACTGTGCCATATATGTTATGACGACATAGATAAAAATCCGTGGGGCGGGAAACGGCCTGGTGAATTATAAGGAGTCAGGAGGGAGAAGTTAGAATGATTGTGGTAAAAGGTTCGATAACATGTGGAGTCTGTAAAACAGGGGAGGCTGTTGTATATTGCGATGGGTGTGAATTACCCCTCTGCAAATCTTGTCGTGAATTCGATATATGGTGTTACGGATGCGGTCACGCCGACACCAAGGCATTTTGCAAAACCTGCCGTGACGATATCAACATCAATCCATGGGGAGGCAAGGTTCCGGAGTAGTATGGTATGAAATATGAAGGTATGATTATACGCCCCCCCAGCGAGGCGAATAGCCTCCTGTTGCAGGCAACCGTCGGCTGTTCCCACAACAAGTGTTCGTTCTGCGGAACGTATCGGGGAGTGCGATTCAGAATCAAAAGCTTTGAAGAAATAGAAGAAGATATTATCGAGGCATCCGCCTACGGCAGAATCAAAAGGGTATTTCTTTGCGACGGCGATGCGCTGATTATACCTCAGAAAAAACTCGTTCCAATTATGGATTCCATTCAGACCAGGATTAAGGGCGTCGAACGAATCGGTCTGTATGGTAATGCCAAGAGCATTATGAGAAAGACACCCGACGAACTGAAGCAGTTACAAGAGATGGGACTCGGAATCGTCTATCTCGGAGTGGAAACGGGGAATAACGATCTCCTCAAAAGGATTACCAAGGGTGTCGATTACGATACAATGGTCGAAGCGGGGAGAAGAGTCAAAAATGCAGGAATCGAGTTATCCTGTACGGTCCTCCTCGGTATCGGCGGTACTGAAATGAGTGCCCAGCATGCCGTTGATACGGCACGGATACTGACGGCGATTGATCCCGATTATGTCGGAGCTCTGACGGTTATGCTCATTCCCGGCACCCCCCTTCATGATGAATATGTCGCCGGGACGTTTAAGCTCCCCGACACATTCGGTTTTCTTGAAGAATTGGGGATTATGGTTGCTAATTCTGACTTTACAAATTGTTTCTTTACGTCGAACCACGCATCGAATTACTTGCCCATAAGGGCACGGATGCCCGAAAGAAAAAACGAAATCGTCAGGCTCATCCATGAGGTAATTAAGGCAAACGACCGCCGCATTCTCAGGCCTGAATTCATGCGTGCATTATAGGAGGAAGTCATTTTTAAGAAGCAGAATAGATCGTGGATATACACATTCCTGTCGAGTATCGGGAAAGAAAAAGACGTAGGCGATCTTGAAAAAGCAATCAATGCCGTTATCACGGAAGGGAAGGAAAAAGGCCTGATTGATGAGCAATCGGGTGAAATGATCCAGAGTGTTCTTGATCTCAGGCAAAAGGTTGTAAGGGAAGTCGTCGTTCCGAGAACCGAAATTATCGCTGTCACCATTGATGCGTCCATTAAAGAAGTGCTTGAGCTTATCCGTAAGCACGGCCATACGAGAATGCCCGTCTATGATGGAAGCATCGATAACATCATCGGGATTCTCAACGTCAAGGACCTCCTCCAGTTCTGGTCCAAGTCATTCGAAGAATTTAATATCACATCAATTCTGAGAAAAGCATATTATATTCCCGAGACAAAAAACATCCATCTTCTCCTTCACGAACTGAAGGAAAGAAAATCGCACATGGCAATCGTTATTGATGAATACGGTGGAACAACCGGACTCGTCACGTTGGAAGATCTGATAGAAGAGATTGTCGGTGAAATCCATGATGAACATGATGTTGAGGAAGATGCCTTTACGGCAATGTCAGATGGAACCGTTCTCGTTGACGGCAGAGTTGAAATTGAAGAGTTTGAAGAGTATTTCGACGTATCGATTCCGGAAGGAAAGTTTGAAACTCTTGGTGGGTACATCTTCCATCTCATCAGAAAAATCCCCGTTCCGGGTGAAATAATACGAGATGATAAATTTGAAATGACAATTGAATCGGCGGATGAGCGAAGCATCAAACGGGTTCGCATAGCACGACTTCCTGATGATTCAGCATCCGATTTTGGTCTTTAATACTGAAAAACTAAAGGATCATCCGGAACGATGGATAGAAAAACACTTCTCTTAACGGTAATATCCGGCATACTCCTTGTTCTGTCCTTTCCAAAGGTGGATTACAACTTCCTTGTCTGGATTGCCCTTGTACCGCTTCTCATTGCCCTGCGAGATAAAACACCTTTTCAGGCACTCATTGCAGGATTAATCACCGGAGTTATCTACAATGTCGGGATTCTCTATTGGGTTACCTATGTCGTTGTTCAGTACGGCTATCTTCCCCTCTATATGGGCTTTTTTGCCATGCTGCTCCTGTCTCTTTACTTGAGTCTATATGTTGCCTTTTTTGCGGCGGGTGTTGTATTCTTCAGGACGAGAGGGTATGGCGAGATCGTAACAGGACCGTTACTATGGACCTGTCTCGAATTCGGAAAATCACATCTCTTAACGGGATTTCCCTGGGAAA
>CAZCGI010000034.1:0-11126 GCA_964498145.1 uncultured Syntrophaceae bacterium | reverse complement strand
AACGATGCCGGCCTCGGGAGTTGCCGTGTAGAGTGGACAGGCAATTTCCGCTTCCATTTCGGGGCTTCTCTCTTCTCCGAAACCAAACAATGACATGCCCACGGGGCATCCCCAGTCACGTTCGTGAAACGCTATCTTCCAGCCGAACCGTCGCACCAAAGCTATGCCCTGACAGATGGCCATTCGGTGTCCGAACGCTTGGGTCGGAAACCGGGCTTTCGAGATGGTTTCTTCACTGTCCAGAACCTTTACCGCCACAGGCTGTGATAAGGGACGAACGTACGTATCAATTGCCGTGAATAGATCTTTCACCATCGTTGCAACCTCCCGGGTAATGTTATTTCTTTATTCTTCTATCATTCCTGTCCCTAAAGTTCAATGTGGAACCGGTGACCCCGGGAGATCCGCCCTATACATTGCCCTGCTGTTTTTTTAATAGATATAAAAACAAAGACCTGACATTCGAACAGTCGTTTCCATCTTCGGGGCAGGAAAGGATTGACAAATAGTCCGGTTGATACTAATAAACGTTGTCAAATGAAGCAGTGTTTTTGTGTGAGTGCAAAAAGTGTATTCCTTGCCTGATACCGAAGAAAAAATAGCGTGACTGAAATACCCAGCCCCGCGGAGATACTTTCGATGGAAGGGAACAATCATTTGCTTCAGCAACTTGTTGAAGATGTACAGGCACTTCGCCGCCAGATGGGGGAAGCGAAGCAAACTCGAATCACCAGTGTTTTTCAGGAACGACTCTATAAAATCCTTGATGAAGGACTGCAGGCCGGATTTTATGTCGTCCAGAACGGAACATTCAGGTTTGTGAATGATCATGCAGCTAAATACTGGGGTTATAGAAAAGAGAAGTTGCTCGGCATAAAATCAATGAACTTCGTCCATTCGGAGGATCGTGAATGGGTTCGGGAGAATGCCGTGAAGATGCTCAGAGGCGAGCGGTCGTCACCCTATGAGTTCAGAACCACCGAAGCGGATGGTAATCCCCGCTGGATGATGGAAACGGTTGCACCCATCGAATACGACGGCGAGCGTGCTGTTCTCGGTATTTCCCTTGATATCACTGAACAGATAGAGGCCCGCAATCGCTTGGCCAAAATGGAAGCCCTGGAAGCATCTCTTCTGGAAGCTATTCCCAATGCCGTTATCGGATTGTATGAAGGGCGTATCATATTTGCCAATGAGGGTGTTCAGTCTATTCTGGGGTGGACCTCTGAAGAAGTTATAGGCAAAACGCCGCACATATTTTACCGTTCCGCCCAGGAAAGCGAAGAAACCTCCATGCGGTTGCGTGTTGCCCTCGAGCGGGGAAAACAGTTCATGGACGAAATGACCTGCCGACGGAAAGACGGCAGTGATGTGGAATGTATGGTCAGGGCATCCCGGGTCGGTGAAAGCAGGGAAGAAAGAACGGTTGTTATTACCTATGAGGATATTACGGATCGAAAGCACGCGGAAGAGGCATACAAAACAATGGCGAGAAGTTCCGTTGCCGGCCTCTATGTAGTGAAAGACGGGAAATTTCTGTTCGTAAACCGCCATGCGGCGAAATATGCCGGTTACAGCCAGCGAGAACTGGTAGGAAAGGAGTCGATAAGCCTCGTTCATCCTGACGACCGGGAAAAAGTCAGGGAGAATGCCATGAGGATGCTCAGAGATAACAGTTACGCCCCCTATGAATTCAGAGTGATGACAAAACACGGAAGCATCCGTTGGATCATGGAGGCGGTAACACTTATTCCCTATGAAGGAACACGGGCCGTTCTGGGCAATTCAATGGACATAACCGAACTCATGGAAGCGCAGAACAAGGTCGCTGAACTGAAGGCCCTTGAAACCTCCTTTCTTGAGGCAATTCCCCATGCGGTCATCGGCCTGCAGGAACGACGTATCATTTTTGCCAATGACGGTGTGGAGTCCGTGTTCGGATGGAAGGCCAGTGAACTGATCGGTCAAAGTGTGGTTGTCCTCTACCGTAATGAAAACGACGGTAGAGAAATAGCCAATCGCCTCTATACAACGTTGAAACGGCAGCGAACCTTCAGTGACGAATTCCCCTGCAGACGGAAAGATGGCAGAAACATTGAGTGCCTTATCAGTGCCTCTCGGATCGGTGATAGTCTGAAGCATCGGAACATCGTTATTACCTATGAGGATATTACCGAAAGTAAGCAGTCGAAATACGAACTGGAAAAATCGCGGGAGCAGTTGCGAAATCTTTCGGCACACCTGGAGTTGGCCCGGGAAGAGGAGCGATCCCGAATTGCCCGCGAGCTGCATGATGAGCTAGGTCAAATGCTGACGGCCCTGCACATGGACATTGTCATGCTGAATAAAAAGATCCCTCCCGATTTTACATATCTTCGGGAAAAATCAGACTCCATGGCTGCGCTTGTTGCTATGACAATGAGCACCTTGAAGAAGATTTACATGGATCTCAGGCCGGGCATGCTGGACCATCTTGGACTTGCCGATGCCATGGGATGGCAAGCCGAAGAATTTGAGAAACGGACTGGAATCGAATGTAATGTTACCTTCAGCCCTGAAGAATTTGATGTCCATCCTGATTTATCGACGGCGCTCTTCCGGATTTTTCAGGAGACACTGACCAATGTTTCGCGACATTCAGAAGCAACGTCGGTCAATATCAGTCTAAAAACAAGAAATGGCGGCATAGAGCTGATTGTAAAGGATAACGGAAAAGGAATAACGGAAGACCAGTTGTCAAAGCCGGATTCGTACGGATTAATCGGAATCAGTGAACGGGCGTATCACTGGGGAGGAAATGTCCATATCTTAGGCAAGAAAGATCAGGGGACGACAGTAAAAGTCAGTATTCCATTCCACGGAAAAGAGGGAGTATAATGTCAAAGATTAAGATACTCATTGCGGATGATCATCCAATCGTGAGAGAAGGCTTCAAGCAGGTTCTTTCGGATACTACGGACATGCTGGTGGCCGATGAGGCAGGAAACGGTCAAGAGGTCCTGAGTCTGATCAGAAACAACAAGTACGATGTTATTTTGCTGGATATTTCCATGCCTGGCAGGAGCGGTTTGGAAATCTTGAAGGAATTGAGAAGTGAGTATCCGAAGCTTCCCGTTTTAATCGTCAGTATCTATCCTGAGGAGCAGTATGCCGTTCGTGCTTTCAGGGCAGGTGCGTCGGGGTACCTGACAAAGGCGAGTGCTCCCCATGAGTTGATTGAGGCAATTCGAAAGATTTCAAAGGGAGGTCGGTATATCAGCTCATCCTTAGCGGAGAAATTGACATATTATCTTGATATTGATGCTGCCAGGCCGCCGCATGAGCTCCTGTCCGACCGCGAATATCAGGTTATGCTGCTCATCGCATCGGGAAAAACCGTTACCGAAATAGCCCGGGAGCTGTACCTCAGCGTTAAAACAATCAGTACCTATCGAACGCATATTCTTGAAAAAATGAAAATGAAAAACAATGCCGAGATAACGCTGTATGCGGTTCAGAATCAACTGGTCGGCTAGACCTCGTTATTTGTGATCACATTCATTGTTCATCAGCCGGTGCTTCAGAGAGATCTTTATTCGCGATGTCAAGCCTTTAACCATGAGCCTTTGGCCGAGGGCCTTTTCCCGATCAGGCAATGAGTGCCCAGATAATAGCGTAAAAAATGGCGGGTATAAAATTGCCGATGGGAATCTTCTTCAAGTCCAGCAGATTGACGCCGATTCCCAGAATGAGAATGCCACCGGTTGCCGTAATGGCATTGAGGATGTGGGGTTCTTTCAGGAATAGCAGCGATGATGCCAGGAGGGTGATTGATCCCTGAACAATCAGAACGGGCAGGGCCGAGAATGCAACGCCGACTCCGAGTGTGGATGCCAGCGCCATTGATGCAAAACCGTCAAGCATCGATTTTATATAGAGGATGCTTGTGTCTCCGACGGTTCCATCTTGAATCGGACCGATGATGACCAGGACCCCCGTGAGATAGATAACGGAAGCGGTGACAAATCCTTCCACGAATGTAGAGGAATCGGAACGAAACCGCTTTTTTAACCATATACCGAGGAATTCGACCCACGACTCGATTCTCATGACTTCGCCCGTAACGGCACCAAGCAGAACACAGCCGATTGCAGCGAGGAGATTCGTTCCCTCAAGAGCCATTTTGACACCGAGGATAACAACCGAGAGCCCAAGGGCATTCATGATGATGGCTTTTATACGTTCCGACAGGTGTCTGCCCGCCATGATACCGATTGTGCTTCCCACGATAATGGCGCCGCTGTTTACGATAGTTCCGGTCATTGCTTTCCTCGAGGTACAAGCAGAATTCACGAGTATCGTGAGGATATATCACGGAATGCAGGGGCAAACAAGAAACAAAGCAAGTGAAAATGACAATTGACGGATAAAATATATAATTCAATCTCAAAGATTGAAATCAAAGTATAGAAATAGATTCTACTAATTAATGACATAATGTTCAAAGAACGAGGAGGATACACCTTTTTTGTCAAGAAGTACAATTCATGAATCGTTTTGATATTTGGATTTTTGTCATTCGGTATTGTTTCACATTTCTTGCTTCGATATTCTTTTTTTAAATTTGAAACTACATCATTCCGTATTTCTTGAGTTTCTGATGAAGGGTTCTCCTGGTTATACCGAGCCGGCGCGCTGCTTCGCTCTTATTGCCCCCCGTTGCATCCAGAGTCTTCACAATGGTTGCTTTTTCCACTTCTTCGAGGGGAAGAATTTCCGGCGTGACATCGTCGGACGGGGCTTCATGTTTTTCAGTCAGTGAGAGGGCATTGTCATCAAGGTATTCGGACCGTGATAGTACGACAGACCGCTCGATGACATTCATGAGTTCCCTGATATTTCCGGGCCATTTATATTTGAGCAGACGATCCATTGCCTGGGGTGTAAAGCCTTTTATTGCTTTATTGTTTTTTTCTGTAAAAACCGTCAGAAAGTGTTGCGCCAGGAGCGGGATGTCTTCCTGACGTTCCCTGAGCGGCGGTACCTGAAGGGTTATGACATTCAGACGGTAAAACAGATCTTCCCGGAAATGTCCCGTCGTGACCTCTTCGAGAAGATTTTTATTAGTTGCGGCGATGACCCGAACATCGACGGTAATGACCTCGTCGCCGCCTACGCGGGTGATCTCCTTTTCCTGAAGCACCCGTAAAAGCTTCACCTGCATGGCGAGAGACATTTCACTGACCTCATCGAGGAACAGGCTTCCCCCGTCGGCCTGTCGGAACTTTCCTTCTTTTCGTCGGTCGGTGCCGGTGAACGATCCTTTCTCATGACCGAAAAGCTCCGATTCGAGGAGGCTCTCCGTTATGGCGGCACAATTGATCTTGATAAAAGGTTTATCCTTTCGCGGACTGTTGAAGTGGATTGCCCCGGCGATCAACTCCTTTCCCGTTCCCGATTCGCCGGT
This sequence comes from uncultured Syntrophaceae bacterium, assembly GCA_964498145.1. Taxonomy (GTDB): domain Bacteria; phylum Desulfobacterota; class Syntrophia; order Syntrophales; family UBA6807; genus DSDU01. The sequence continues at coordinate 5,680 of CAZCGI010000034.1, read as the reverse complement.
GATCAGCACTGTTGCATCTGCCTCTGATACCTGTGCCACCATTTCGAGAAGCTTATCCATGGCGGAGCTCCGTCCCACGATATTGCGACGGTCAAAATGGGTGCCGAGACTTGCCCGCAGGAGGCGATTCTCCTCTTTCAGTTTTGTATGATCCATTGCCCGTTCCATGGCAAGTCTCAGCTCATCAAAATCGAGCGGTTTGGTCAGATAGTCGTAAGCTCCCTTCTTTAAGCCTTCCACGGCGGTTTCCACCGATGAATAGGCAGTCATGAGGATGATCGGAATCGACGGATTGATGTTCCGAATGATCTCAAGTGCTTCCATCCCCGAGACGCGGATCATCCGGATATCCATTAAAATCAGATCGAAGGGCTGCTCCCGCACCTTTTCGATGGCGGTGTCACCGTCATCGGCTTCTATAATCGCGTATTCCCATCCCGTCAGGAGAGTTCGAAGCATTGTCCGATGGACATGGTCGTCGTCGACAACAAGGATGGTGTTTTTCTGCGTCATGGCTTATATGCCTTTCTGTTCGATTGCATGATTGCGGAAAATCAGCGATACCGTCGTTCCCCGTCCCGGTATGCTGTCAATGTGAATTTCACCGTGATGGGCTTCTATGATTCGATGGACGATAGCGAGTCCCAGCCCGGTGCCCGACGGTTTGGTAGTGAAGTACGGGTCGAATATTTTGCCCATGTCTTCAGAAGCAATACCCGTTCCCGTATCGGCAATCGTAATGGTGGTCGTATCACTGCCGGTTGTGGAAAGACTGACGGACAGGGTGCCACCTGCATCCATCGCCTCGAAGGCATTCAGGTACAGATTAAACAGGACCTGACTCATTCTGTCGGTGTCAATAAGGACGTTTCCAATCCCTGAGGGGAGATCCGCTACGATGTTGATATTCTTATCATGAGCCTGCTGTTCGATCATTTTGATGGAATGCTGCAGAAATGTCTGGAGTGACATGGGCTTCAACTGAATATTCATGGGCCGGGCAAATTCAAGGAGCTGACTTATGACTCTATTCAGCCGATCCACTTCACCGATAATAATGTCCGCCGTTTTCCGGTCTTCGGGGATATCGCGGTATCGTTCTTTGAAATAGGTGGCAAACCCTTTGATCGAACTGAGGGGATTGCGTATTTCATGGGCTATTCCCGCCGCCATCCTTCCCAATGAGGCAAGGCGCCTGCTCCGCTCGACTTCACCTCTCAAACGTTCGATTTCGGTGAGATCCCTGAACAATATGACATATCCGAGGAATACGCCGTCTTCATCCTTGAGTTCCGTTGCGAGGACGTCAAGGGGAATGTTCTTTCCCCCGGGCAGGGGATAGTCGATTTCCCTATCAATGGTTCCTCCGCTTCCTTTAAGATCATTAAGCGTTTCGTTCATTGTTTCAGGCAGGATGAGTCCGCTGTTTTTCCCTACCGTTTCATTTGTTCCAAGTTGAAGGACCGATTCGGCGGTCTGATTCAGGGATGTTATCGTACCATCGGCGCTAAGGGATATCAGGCCGATGGGCATATGTTCCACAAGGTTATCGGAAAAGGCTTTGATTCGAGAGAGAGATGCCCGGGTAGCTTGGTATCCCTGCGCCAGGGAAAGCAAGAGAATGCCGGCAAAGCCGATGAGAAGAAGAATGATCGCCATGACAATCGTGTGGCGAATGTCTTCTTTTTCCGCAGCCAGGATCGTTTCCATATCAAGACCGATAAAAATAATCAGTCGGTAGGCCATTTCATTTTCTCTCATCATCATTCGTGAGTGAAACCAGTCATGTGACATCATGCCTCTGAAACGCTGCGGAGGAGGTCTCCGCGTCGGCGAGAACTGGCGGTAAACCTCAAAGAGGTCCATCCCTTTTAAATCCTTGATATGCCGCCATTGGACTGTTTTTGTCCGTGCAATGGTTTGCATATCAAGGCCTTCGCCATGATGGTCTTCCGTATTATTATAATCGCTGTGGGCCAGGATTTTCCCGGTTTCATCGGTTATGATGAGGTATTTGATGTCCGGTTGCTGAGACGTTTCAGCGAGAAGACGCTGAACCTGGCTGCCGCCCCACTGCATGCCGAACATTCCCGTTCTCGTTCCCGCCTCAACCGATCTGATGAGGGCGGCACCTTTTTCCAGAAGCAGCCTGGTTGAATTTTCTTTCTGCTTGTTGATGTTCTGAAAGGTCCAGAACATGAAAATAGGCGCCAGAATGAAAACTGCCCCGATGATGATCCATGGCGGGAGGGTTACCCATGTTTTTTTCATTTTTTATATCCATCAATGTCTTTTCATTATGAATAGCAAAATGGATACCAGCCTATCCATTATGTCCCGGAACGTCGCCCACCGGTATCCCCGGTGATTAGGATGCCGACTGTAGAACGTAAAACCTGGATAAAATGTATCCAGCTGGATACCAAAAGTGGATACATAGTATACATTGTTTGCATGCATATGACAAAGATATTAGATGTGTCATGGTTTCATAACATAAAAAATGTATGATATCTGATAGTTGTGCAAAATATTCCTATCTGGCACGCCTGTTGCTTTTACAAAATAAAACGAAACGAAAAATACTTCATGAGGAGGATTTATGATGAAAAAGTTAGCAATAGGAGTAGGCATAGTTCTTTTGATCGCTGCATTTACTATTCCGGCGCTCGGAAGAGGTCCCGGATGGGGTCATGACTGGGGTTCGAAATCGGGACCAGGTTCCTGCATCGGGCAGGATTATGATCGGGGTCAGGGACGCGGCATGGGCGGTTATGGCCATGGGCCTGGGATGTCCGGTCTTAACTTGACGGAAGAGCAATCCGCAAAGGTTGAATCACTGCGGGATACTCATCAGAAGGAGATGGATCCCCTCAGGGCGGAATTGTACACAAAACAAACCGAGTTGAGAGCGCTCTGGGCTCAGAAGACTCCCGACAGGAAAGCGATACTGGCAAAGCAGAAGGAAATGAGCAAACTTCGTGATCAGATGAGAGAAAAACGGACTATACACCGTCTTGATATGAGAGGTGTCCTGACTCCGGAACAGCAGGATCAACTGTCGGCGAGAGGGTATGGCAGAGAATTTGGTCATCACCGCGGTTTCGGCGGATACGGTGACTGCCCCGGATTCGGTGGAAGCGGACCTCGGGGATGGCGGTAACATACGAATCTGAAATTAAGTAACGTATAGAGAGACCGGTTGTCGGTAATTATACCGACAACCGGTTTTTTCTCAATAGCGCTTCTATGGTAATTCGTCGCAAATGGTCTTTTGATATATTTTGTGATAGGTTCTGCCCTCGATTTAGATGTCTATGGAAATATCGACAATCTCAAGCTCTCTGATCCCTCCGGGTGTTTTGACTTCGACCTGGTCGCCGACAACTTTCCCGATAAGGGCTTTTCCGATGGGTGATGTGACGGAGATCTTATTTTCATTCAAGTCTGATTCAAGCGGACCAACAAGGACATAGGATGTTACGTCACCCGTGTTGATGTCTTCAAACGTGACGGTTGTTCCAAAGACGACTTTCTCATCCGTCAGGTCGCTGGGATCTATGATAACGGCTGAGGCAAGATTATTGCTGAGTTCCTGAATCTTTCCCTGAATAAAAGCCTGTCGTTCCTTCGCTGCCTCATACTCGGCATTTTCCGATATGTCCCCGTGACCCCGGGCTATTTCGATTTCACGCGAATTCTCGGGAACGGCAACATTTTTCAAGTATTCCAGTTCCTTTTTTAATTTTTCGAATCCATTTCTGGTGATCGGTATTTTCCCCATACCATTCCCCTCCCGTAAAAAAGCTGAACTGTAGTCAATCTCTTAAAAGCTGTCAAGTGAATTTATTGTATCGATTTCAGAGCTGGAAAAGTCTTCCATCATTGTGACGGTCCGACTGCGAATTCTGCAACGTGAAAGTGATGAGTTAAATGTTCATGACTTAGGCTAAGAACTGATGGAAGGGGGCATTTCATCTGGAGGCAGTTCGTTGGGTCAGGAGAAGGGATTGAATGCGCGTTTTTCAATAGCCCCAAGAAAAATGACTTGACCGACGGAGAGTTTCATGTCTAATAATACGCAATCTTGTAAGCGTTTGATATGTGGTCGCTTTCATTCATGATCAACTGAATTGAATCGGCTGCGATGATGGATATTACGCTTTTCCCACAACCTCCGGCCGTAGAGGTTTGGCGAGGAATGAAAAAGGACATCTATCCCTTGTCTCAGTTCAGGCATCTGGTGAGTAGGATCGACCAGACGTCGCTGTTGCAGAAACATCGTCGATGGACAGGCAACGACGACACGGACCATCATTATCACATCGCCGTTCCTGTCGATGACGATCCAATATATCTCCACCTGTTCTGGAAACGTGGAAGCGCCGCCCCGGTTGAATTCGTGGGTACCTATACCTTCAACATCAAAGGTCTGTTATCTGAAGGCTATATCAGGGATGATGGCATAAATAAGGTACGCCTGAGGATCTGTCACAGTGATGACGGCCTGCTCTATATCCAGACCAAATCGGGAAAGCCCGCCCTGGCGATCGGCCGGCTTCCGTCGAAATGAACATCGATATGGTGTGATAATCCGTATCTACGTTTTCACTGTGTCAGCTTACATGGCCATTTATTTCGGTGATTTCTCTGCGCCCTGATCTTTTGGCAGATCTTCTTCCCCTTCTATCATTTCAGGTTCTTCCGGTGTCGGTGGTTCGGCAATTGCCTCTGCCTCCGATTCAGATTGTTCCTCCTCAACTGCCGGTTGATCTGTGATTTCGGCAATCCACAGAGGATGCCGGTGCCGGGCGTAGTCGAGCCGGACCCGGCCGGTGAAAATTCCCCGCACCATCGGGCGGTTCGGTTTCAGGATAATGGCTGCCATATGGCCGATGAACGCAAGGATGAAAAGGACAAAGAAGATGTTGTGTGTCCACGTTGCCAGGATCGTCAGGCCTTCCGACATCTGTGGGTCGACGAGGTTTTTGTAGGTTTTCATCAGTCCCGAAACAATGAGTCCTCCAATGATAACGGCCATGCCGATGTAGGCAAGGCGCTGTTCCGGGAGGTATTTGTGAAAGGGCGGTTCCTCTCCTTTGCCGAAGAACGTCTTTATCACTTCGATCGACTGTCCGATGTCACCCCTTCGGGGCAGCATGCCCCGATGGCCCAGCATGCCGTGGTAGAAGATATGGAAAAAGCTCACGGCAACGAATACGACAGAGGCGATATAATGCACTTTCATTGAAATGATGAAATCGGCGGACCAGCCCAGGCCCGGCAGTTCGTTGATATAATAACGACGCGCAATGGGCATTTCAAACAGCCCGGTGAGGATCAGGATGATTCCCGACAGGGCGATTGTCCAGTGTTCGATCAGTTCGAGGACGCTGTGCCTGACAACCAGGTTTTTGTCTTCGAGTATACGTTCCGACATGTTACTCGGTTCCCCCTTTCTCGGTCTTTCGACGTGAGAGGAGCGAAAAAGCCCCCGCCACGCCGGCGGCAATCCCCAGGAGCGGCGATGCCATTACCCATGCTTCCATTGCCGAGGTTTCTGCCATGCGCCGTTTCGCCGGTTTGAAATGAGGCATTCCCGGTCCCTTCGGGATGGCTTTGTCAATGATATCAAAGGGAACCGGTGACACGTAAAGTGTTGATGTTCCGCCGTTTTCTT
>CAZCGI010000033.1:0-11284 GCA_964498145.1 uncultured Syntrophaceae bacterium | reverse complement strand
TGGTAACGACAGCGATTGATGCATTCGAAACGGATAAACCGGTAAGAATTTATGTTGCCTCCAAAGATCTCGCCATTGTCAAGGATATTATTCAGAATGATACAAACATGAAGGCGAAGATATCGGAAGTCAAAGAAATGGAATGTCTCGGCGGCGTTTTTGCCGAGTCCGATGACGGTATGATGAGCATCGACAATACTTACGACATGCGGCTCGAAATGTTAATGCCCAAAATATTACCCGACATCGGCAAAAAACTTTTTGGAGACGAATAACGGTGAATCTCATCAGTACACGGTATGCATTCACGTCGGCCTACCTCAAAGGCGAAGAAGCCCGGGGAATTACGTCAAGTCATATTGATAGCGCAATTCAGCGATCAAGGGCCATGCAAGAGGTTCTGGATGTCATCAAAGACACGGACGTCGGTGAATACCTCATTGAATTTGCACCGAGCGGCTGGTCAAGCTTTGATGAAATGGATCACATGCTCGGGAAATACTTCGGAGACTGTCTGGACCGCCTGGCTCGGTTTAAACTTCCCGGTGATATGGTGACAATGCTGGAGGCTTACATCCGCAAGTTTGATATTTTAAATATGAAAACCGCCCTCAGGGGAATCCTTATGGAGACGACCTATCCGCTGACTCCGGTTGGCGAGCTCTCTCGGCAGGATTATCTTGAGGTCGTAACAAACGCGTCAACTCCCGAAGAACTTTCCGATGTCTTTATTAAGATTAACATGAGCGATTATGCCGTTATCGTCAAGGATATCAAAGAAAAAGATTTCCGTTCGACGATGGAGTGTGAATTCAAGCTGGATCACCTCTATTTTCATAACATGCTCGATGCCGTGAAGCATATGGGTGACGGAAGTATATTAACCAAGGCCTGGGGCATTATCATAGATCTTGCCAACCTTAGCGCCGTCTTTCGATCCGCTCTTGGAACAAAAGGCCTTTCCGGTGAGATGATCTTTGATGGCGGCCACATGCTGACGGGTGATGCCATCAGGGAATTGCAATCAATGAAGATAGGAGAAATAGCAGGCAAACTGGAGCATACGGAGTATTATCAAATCGCACAGGACATTGCCAAAAACTACGAAAAAGAGGGAAATGTTACCGTTATCGACAAGATTATCGAAAAGCATAAGACCCGACTCCTCGGTGACATATTATCCCCACGGGCATTATCCCCCTGTAACCTGCTGTGGTATCTCATAGTAAAGGAACTTGAAATACGAAACACTCGGATGATTTTTAAAACGCTCATGGACGGCGTACCACTTTCAGAGATAAGGGATTATCTGGTGACTGCATCATGACAACTATGAAGGATTTCCACATTGCCATAATTGGAACCAAAGATCAGACCGCCCTCATGAGGCTCGCAGGAATCGACACTTATGAAGTCATCGATGAAGGCGATCACGCTCTCCGTGAAAAAATAAGAAATGCTTTGACCGAGTTCTCCAAAGACCCGTCAATCGGAATAATTATGATACCGGAGAACTGGATGGAACACGTAACCGATATTGTTCAGGGCATTCGAAAAAGTAAAAAGGTGACCACCATTGTTATCGATTTTCCAGCGCATTTTAACCAGGAAAAACCAAATATTAAGGAATACTATAAAACATATACAAAGAATTTGATCGGGTTTAATGTCGAAATTTAATCTTGTTCGTTGGTTTCCGGGATATGATTGGTTTGTTTCATTCGCTCAAGTGGTAAGTAAGAAACCAAACAGTGGACGAAAACCAGATACACCAGACGAACTATAGAAACCAAAAAAGTGAGGCATGACCTATGGCTATCACAGGCAGGATTTGGAGAGTTTCAGGACCGGTTGTCATTGCGGACGGTATGCGGGGATCCCAGGTGTATGAAGTCGTTGATGTGGGAGAAGAACGGCTTACCGGCGAAATTATCGCCCTTGAAGGGGATAAGGCGGTTATACAGGTTTATGAAGACACCGTAGGGCTCCGCGTCGGAGAACCGGTCGTCGGGACCGGTGAAATTCTCATGGTCGAACTGGGCCCGGGAATGGTGGGAAATATCTACGACGGGGTTCAGCGATCTCTCACTACCATGATGGATGACATCGGCGACTTCCTCACTCGCGGTGCCCGAACGCACGCCCTGGATCGTGAAAAAAAGTGGCATTTCACCCCAACGGTCAAAGCAGGGGATGTTGTACAGGAAGGCGATATTATCGGCACCGTACCGGAAACGGGACTCATAGAACATAAGATTATGGTGCCCATCGGCCTTCAGGGTACAATTCGGGATATTTCGGAAGGCGATTTCACCGTCGAAGAAACGATTGCCGTCCTCGATCATGAAGGAGAAGAATCACCGTTGAAACTGATGCAGCGGTGGCCGGCACGGAAACCGCGAATCTATAAACAGAGATTCTTCCCGGAAGACCTTCTTGTCACGGGCACCCGGATCATCGACTATCTTTTCCCCCTCGCCCTGGGAGGAAAGGCTGCCATACCGGGGGGATTCGGTACAGGGAAAACGGTTAACCTCCAACAGATGGCCCGATGGTCACAAACTCACTTGAACATTTATGTGGGATGCGGGGAACGCGGTAATGAGATGGCGGACGTTCTCTACAGTTTCAAGAAATTAAGAGATCCTGCCACGGACAGACTGCTGCAGGAAAAGGAAATTTTTATTGCCAACACATCAAACATGCCCGTTGTGGCAAGAGAAATCAGTATTTACCTGGGCATTACCATGGCGGAATATTTCAGAGACATGGGATATGATGTCTTGCTGGTTGCCGACTCGACATCACGATGGGCCGAGGCAATGAGGGAAATCGGCGCCAGACTCGAGGAAACAACCGGCGAAGAAGGATTCCCGACCTACCTGGGATCACGCCTTGCCAGCTTTTATGAGCGATCGGGCCGAGTAACCTGCATGGGGCGTCCCGAACGCATGGGATCGGCTACCGTCATCGGTTCCGTCAGTCCTCCGGGAGCTGACTTCAGTGAACCGGTTACACAGGCAACACTTCGAATCATCGATGCCCTCTATTCACTGGATGTCGCCCTGGCAAACCGTCGACATTTTCCGACCATAAGCTGGCTCCAGAGCTACAGTATGTACGCCGATTCGGTGGACAAATGGTGGAACCGGATCAGCAAGGATTATACAAACGTTCGCAACAGGGCGCTGATCATTCTTCAGAACGAAGCCGATCTCGAGGAAATCGTTAGACTGGTCGGCCCCGAAGCCTTGCCCGAAGACGACAAGCTCCTCCTTCTCGTGGCGAGAATGATCAGAGAAGACTTTCTCATGCAGAGCGCCTATCATCCCGTCGATACTTATAGTCCTCCTGAAAGATCACACAAAATGCTGAGTGCCATTATCAGGTTCTATGACGTGGCGAAGGAAATGGCGGAATCGGGAATGCTTGTCAGTGAAATTGCACAATCGAAGCTCATCCCGCGGATTTCAAGAATGAAAGACATACCGCATGACCAGATCGACGATTATGTCAACACACTGCGGACCGATATGGATAAAGGTCTGGTCGCCGAAGAAGGAGGGATATAATGGACTCGGTACAACTTTTCACAAGGCAGACAAAGGCAATCAGCATCGCTCACCGATCCCTGCTCATTATTGAAAGCATCCCCGGGATCCGGTACAACGAAATCGTGGAAGTCCAGCTCGGTACCGGAGAAACGAGAACGGGACAGGTTATTGAAGTCGGCAAGCAAACAACCGTCGTCCAGGTCTTCGGAGGCGTCAGCGAGGTCGACCTTCTTAACAGCAGGGTCCAATACAAGGGCGAAACGCTGAAGCTGCCCGTTTCCCCCGATATTCTCGGAAGGATTTTCGATGGGAGCGGCGCACCGATTGATGGCGGCCCGCCCATTGTAGCCGAAGATTATCTCGACATCAACGGGGTTCCGGCAAATCCCGCTTCCCGCATGCCACCGGCGGAATTCATCGAAACAGGCATCTCCGCGATTGACGGACTGAATGTTCTTGTCCGCGGGCAGAAGCTGCCGATATTCAGTGGCTCCGGGCTCCCTCACAACAAGATCGCGGCACAGATCCTGAGGCAGGCCGCATTGAGGGGAAAGGCGGAAGAGTTCGCCATCGTTTTTGCCGCCATCGGGGTCAGTTATGACGACGCTGCCTACTTCATCTCAAACCTTGAGGAAACGGGAGCATTGAGCAGAGCCATCGGTTTTATCAACACGGCATCATCACCGGTCATCGAGCGACTCTCAACACCGCGCCTTGCACTGACGGCGGCGGAATACCTCGCCTGGGAACAGGATATGCATGTTCTCGTTATCCTCACGGACATCACAAATTATTGTGACGCTCTCCGGGAACTGGCAGCAATGAGAGGAGAGATTCCCAGCAGACGTGGCTATCCGGGCTACATGTATACCGACCTTGCGTCCATGTATGAACGGGCCGGACGAATCGCCGGGAGGGAAGGCTCCGTAACAATTCTGCCCATCCTGACCATGCCCGACGACGATATCACCCATCCCATCGCCGACCTGACAGGGTATATAACGGAAGGACAGATCGTCCTTTCTCGGGGGCTTGAAAGAAAAAGGATTTACCCTCCCATCGATGTCTTTCTTTCCCTTTCCCGAATGATGAAGGAAGGAATCGGCGAGGGTAATACGAGAGAAGATCACAATAATGTTTTTATGCAGTCGTATGCCGTATACGCCGAGGGCAACTACCTGCGGGAAATTTCAACGGTTATCGGTTCGGAAGCTCTCAGCGATCGTGATAAAGTATACTTGAGTGCCGCCGATCGATTCGAACGGTCATTTATCTCACAGGGAGAGTTTGAAAGAAGAAACGTTGAAGAGACACTCGGCGTTGCATGGAACATATTCTCCATGCTCCACAAGGAGGACCTGAAGTTGATCCAGGAAGAATACATCAAGAAATACCTGCCGGAACCATCATAAAGCGAGTGTGCCATGGCTGCGAAAGTTGAAGTAACACGACCGACAAAAATGGAGCTTGCCCGGCTTAAACGCCGGCACAAGCTTGCCACGAGAATCCAGAAGATCGTCAAAGACAGACTGTCCATATTGATCATGGAATTTCTCCAGACGGTAAAAGAATGTGCTGTAGTGAAGGATCGGCTTCTTTCGGAAATTCAAGAGGCCTACAAGGCGCTCTCAATCGCCTCGGGATATCACGGTTCCGTTCCGCTGGAGAAGGAACTTCTTGTATCCGAGATGACCATACGGGTAACCTCCGGCATGAGAAACGTCGCGGGGGTGAGAATGCCTCTGTTTGAAATCGAGCATGCTGAATCGGTAAGATCAGCCGGTAAAGAACCAACCGACACATCTTCCGTGCTGGACCACAGTACGGAGCTTTCCAGGAAGTACCTCGAAACAATTATTGAATTGGCGGAACTGGAAAATTCCCTGGAGCTGCTCGGCGCAGAGATCAACAAGGTGAAGCGGGTCAACAATGCCCTCGAATACATTGTTATTCCCGGACTTGACGTGACCATCCGATACCTGACCATGAAATTTGAAGAGCGGGATCGGGAAGAAGTGTCACGACTCAAATATGTCAAGCTCCTGATAGAAAAGAAAGAAGCCTATGCGTTCTAGAACACCCTCTGACAGAATCATTGAGGGGTACCTCGTTGATGACGTAAAGGTACTGAACGCCCAGATACCGAGGGAGAGAAAAACACTCGCGGAATTACTCTTAGAGGACAAACCGCATGTGGTATGCATGGACGGAAGTCCCCACCATTTCAGAAAGAGTGAACTGGCCGTTCTTTCACAGATGATTACCGATGATGAACGGCATGCTCTTTTACTTCCCATTCTTATGGAAGTGACCTCCGACCGGGCTGATATCATAATCAGAACACGATCCGGAGCGGAAGAAAAAATATTATCGACTGTACTGGATATGCCGGTGACCCGTAAGGACAATAAAATCACCATTTTCAGACCCCAATTGAGTGTGGTGAGAAGAAAATTGAAAACAACAACACAGTACGTTTTTTTTACATAGGATGCATCGTAAACTGCGGAGTTTCGTTATGAATAAAGGTTTTGCAGATAAGCTTATGGAGGTAACGGAACGTTACGCCGACGATATATCGAAGCAGTGGTGCCGGGCTGTCCGATCGAATCCCAGAACGGCATCATATCACCGGTTGACAACGGAAGAATGCTTTCCACGGGCGGTTGAATTCTATAAAAATTTGAGGCGAATATATTTCAGTGAAAAGCCCTACACGGAGGTACAGGAATATTTTTCAACATACGCTCAACAATCGTTCAACGACGGGATACCCCTCAGTGAGGCCATTTACTCCCTCATCATGATGAGACGTCACATGTGGCTCTTCGCTGAATTTCAGGCAACGTTCGTTACCGCCACAGAGCAGCGTGAGGCGGTGGAAAGTATTAACAAGACCATCAGGCTCTTCGATCACGGCATTTACATAGTCACCCGTCAATACGAGGAGATGAATCAAAAGGGAGCAGGAGGATCGTCATCATGACTGAAGCAACAATGAAAACCACTATCGAAAACATTGAGAGGGAGGCTGAAAAAGTCATCGAACAGGCGCGGGGTTCGGCACGGCGGGTTCTCGACGAAGCAAAAACAGAGTCAAATAAAATTGTCACGGCAGATCTGCCCTTGGACGATATCATGACTGAACATGATAAAATCATTGAAACGGCTCATGAAGAAAGCAGGAAAGAGCTTGATTCATCGAAACGGAAAGGGAGCCAGATAAAAACGCGGGCAGAAAGCAAGATTGATGAAACAATCAAATACATCGTAACGTATATAAAAGAGAAATGACTGTAACTATTGCCTCGTCTTATCCTAATCAGTATTGCAGGACCGACCGGACGAAGGCGATGGTAAAGGTCGATTAATATGAGAACAACGTGAGCGACGAATGCTCACGTTTTTTTTGGAGGTCAATCTACGAAAAAGTTGCTAACTTTTTCAGGATCCTCTCTTGCAATTAAATGCCAGAAATAATTTTTGAGTGGGGGAAACACTCTCGAGCATGTCAAGACGCTTTTAATGCAACGGTCCCATGTGCCCACGGGAAGATGATCGGATGACCATGATCACTACCGCAGCGATCAGAGGAAAGAGAGCAAGCCATTGATACGTTGCATGAAATGCATAACTCGATGCCCTGAGGAGAATGATGTCACGTCCGATCGCCATGATTCGCGACCACATATCCGGATCGAAATACGTCCCCATATTCCCGACGAACTGTTCCATTCGCCCCATTAATTCCATAGCCCCGTAAGTTTGCCATGTGAGGTTACTGCCGAGAGACTCAAAAAACGAATCCGCTCTTGAGGATAAGAGCGTTGTAGCGTATGAAGTGCCGAGAGAACCGGCAATAAGGCGGGACACATTGACGAGCGTCGAGCCGTTCGAAACATCCCGTTCATCCAGAGTACCGATGGCGATAAGCGTTATCGGCGCGAAGGATCCTCCGACAAAAAATCCCCATACGATATAATCGATATAGAGAAAGTGGCGCGGTGTATCCATATCAGTATGAAACACCCACGAGGCAACGGCAGTGCCGCACAGCATTACTATGGCAACCCATTTAGGATTTATCCGATCGGACAGATACCCGGACAGAAGTGTTGAGAACCCGGCAAACAATGCACCGGGCAATAGAATAAGACCTGACTGAAGCGTCGTATAGCCGTGAACCTGCTGGAGATATATAGGAAGCAAAAAGAAAAACCCATACGCTGTTATGGAAAACAGTACCATAGCAAGCAGACCCAGCCGGAACGGTCGATGGCCGACGATACGCCTCGGGAACAGCGGATTCTTCGAGACTGCAAGCCAGACAAACGATAAAATTGCAGATATGACGAATATGACGACGAGAAGGACAATAAAATCAGAATGGAGCCACCCGTTCTCCTGTCCCTTTCCCAGAAAAACAATTAAAGCGGAAAAAGCACAGGCCAGGAGAACAAATCCCACACCGTCAAACCGACCGATATCCGATGACGACCGCACATTCTTCATAAGCAACCAGATGAGCACGACATCAATCAGCCCCACCGGTACATTGATATAAAAGATCCATCGCCAGTTCAGATATTCCGTGAGCAAACCTCCAAGGGTGGGACCAAGGGCAGGCGCAAAAGAAGCTGAAATACCGTACACTCCCATGGCAAGTCCCCGTTCTTCGGGAGGAAAAGTTTCATAGAGGATCACCAGGCCTACCGGCATCATAATGCCCTCGGCGATACCCTGGAAAAATCGGGCTGAGAGCATCATGGGAAGACTGTTGGCCATACCGGCAAGTATCGACATGGCAACGAAGAGGATGATCCCGATACCATAAGTGTTCCGGTGACCTATAACCTCGGCAAACCATCCGATACCGGTCATGGCAATCGCCGCGCCAAGAAAATAGGTAATCACGACCCATTGTATTCCGTTAACGTCGGTTTCCATGGCGGCCATCATCTTGGGCAGGACAATATCCACAATGGTCGTGTCGAGGAGTGCAATGAACACCCCGACCGAAACAAGAATAGCAACAAGCCATTTACCCGGGGGTTCTTGTCGGTTCGTCATATTCATCCCGGCTATCTCGCAACGATGACCTCAACGGATAAACCCGGCAGGAGTGCGGGATGATTTTCCAGGTTTTCAATTGAAATTTTTACGGGGATGCGCTGCACAACCTTTGTAAATTCTCCTGCGGAAACATCCCTCGGAATAAGTGCAAATTCCGCAGCCGATGCAGGAACAACATGAACAATCCTTCCTTTCAACGGACGACCGGGCATACTATCGACGGTAAGTTCCACTTCTTTACCCGAATCAAGAAAGCGAATTTTTGTCTCTTCAAAACGTGCTTCTACATAACGTGTCGCCGGGTCATAAATACCCACAACCGGACGACCCGGCGACGCGAAATCACCTTCTTCCGCCAATACACGTGCAACGATTCCGCCGATAGGCGCTTTCACATCGCACCGTGAATGATTCAGTTGTGCAAGAGCAAGTGCTTCTTCCGCTTTTACTATTCCGTCGCACGCTTCCTGGACCGCAGCCCGTGCTTTTTCTATGACGGATAGAGATGCTTCAGCTTCAACCAGCCGGGCCTTCGCCAACCTTACCTGTGCCTGTGACGCATCATAATCGGCACATGCGGCATTCCATGCTGTTTCGACTTCTTCAAACCGGGATTCCCCGACAACTCCCTGTTTAACAAGCTTTTCAAATCGCCGGTACTGACTACCCCAATGATTACGATTGACTTGTGCTTTCGCCATCACACGATACGACGCATCAAGAGCTGCCCTGGCAGCAGCGATTGTCGCCGGAATGCTCTCCTTCGCAAGCTTTAACTCTGCTTCATAGCGCTTTTTCTTTGCATTGATAGCAGCAAGATCGGCTTTAGCAAGCGAAACGCGACTGCCCATTTCCTCCGGGTCTATTTTTAAGAGAATGTGACCCGGTGATACCCGCTGACCTTCAGAGACAAACACACAGATTATCTTCCCCGGCACTTCAGGTGCCACATTGGCAATATCAGCCTTTATATAGGCTGCATTCGTCGTTACATGTCCGATCCGCCAGATTAACCAGTGCCCGGCATACACGACACCACCAAATATCAGGACAACGGCAATGACACGAATGATCTTTCTATATAAACTGAGCTGCTCTTTTTCCCTCTTTTCATCCATCTTATTCACCAACAGACGTCTCCGATCCACTTCCGAATGAAGGATTCACGATTCCGTAAAATAGAATATCGAGAAGGTCATCGACCTCCCGTTCCATGTCTCCCGCCGTTTTCACGTCAAATACAAGGGGAACTTCAAGACGATGCAGAACGATCTGGACTCCATGGGCAAGACGATCAGGATCCATGAGCCGAAACATCCCCTCATCCTGTCCACGGTGTAAGAGAGAACATATAATGGCCCGTTCTTTCATATGGAATGACCGCTCATGATCGTCATAGATTCGTGACATCTCTTCTCCCACATCGTGTGAAACATCCAGAAGCTCACGAAGACCATGAAAATGCTTCAACTTCCCGAGAATGAGGGAACGAAGTTGCTCCCGAGGATCAGAGAGACCTGCGATCGCCTGCTCCATCAGATCGAGGAGAATGTTTTCTTCCCGTTGCAACACCTCATGTATCAGTTCTCCTTTTCCCCCGGGAAAATGATGATAAATAGCCGTCTTGGCAACACCGAGGGGACGAACGATATCGGAAAGTGATGCCTTACGAAATCCGTGCCGGGCGAAAACTATGCGGGCCGCATCGAGTATTTTGTTTTTGTCCAAAGTCATAGCCATGGCTGCACGTCCTTAACATATGAACATTTTGTTAAGATGTTATCTACACCATGATTCTCATCTCTGTCAATTTGTTTTTATTCACATTTGTTTGCACATCACCACAAACTGGTGCCTCACACTCTCGGACTTCACGTGCCTGGCACAAGTGATCAAATATAATGAGAAGATGGCGAGAATAAAGCCTTTGTTTATTGGCTGACGGCCTGTTCAAAAACAACATCCTATTTACAATATCCGCCATTATCACCTTGAAAATCCGCCCTCATTCGTATATGGTACACGCAGTTTAGAGCTGAATTCACAAACAAACTCCGACAACAAACGACAAGATAATAAAAATTATCGGCGGTGAATCTATTCGATTTATATCTTTTTTCATTGTCTTTGTTTTTATTATTCTCCATTATCGTTAACTTCGATCTTCCGCATTCGATTTTGTATTCAAGGGGTGAAACATTACGGTGCCATTCACCCTTCACCATAACCATCTCCTCCCGGGGATGTAAAACTAGAAGGAGGACGTATGACTGAAATCATTGATGTATATGCACGGGAGATTCTTGATTCACGAGGAAATCCCACAATAGAGGTGGAGGTAACATTAAGTTCGGATATCGTGGGACGTGCTTCGGTCCCTTCCGGGGCGTCCACCGGTGAGCATGAGATGCTTGAACTCCGTGACGGAGATGCCGAGCGATATCTCGGCAAGGGTGTTCTCACAGCCATCGATAACGTTATCAACAAGATCGAACCGGAAATCGTCGGACGGGATTGTCTCAACCAGCGGGAAATAGATTACGCAATGATAGAGCTGGACGGCACGGAAAACAAGAGCAGACTCGTCGCCAATGCGATTCTGGGTGTTTCTCTTGCCTGTGCGAAAGCAGCGGCGGAAGTTGTGGGGCTCCACCTGT
>CAZCGI010000032.1:0-11697 GCA_964498145.1 uncultured Syntrophaceae bacterium | reverse complement strand
CATATTCCTCCCACCGCAGAAACGGCATGTGGGATATGTCTTTCAGGAATATACGCTGTTTCCCCATCTGACGGTTGCCAAAAATGTCGCGTTTGCCGCCGACAATAAAGGAGACGTTCCGTCTCTCCTCAAACGGTTCAATATCTGGCATCTGAAAGATCGTAAACCAGACAAAATATCGGGTGGCGAGCGTCAACGATGCGCCATCTGTCAGGCTCTTGCCCGGCGCCCCCGCGTCCTTCTAATGGACGAACCTTTCTCAGCTCTTGACGCGGTGACCAGGCAGAATCTTCGTGAAGAGGTACAAAAGCTGAGACGGGAATTGTCGATTCCCGTCATTCACGTAACCCACGACATATCTGAAGCCCTCTATCTTGGCGACGATGTCCTTCCCATGGTAAGAGGAAGAATCGTCAGAAAATGGATGGTTCAGTTCATGCTGAAGGGCCGTCCATCTGAGGCGAGATTACCAGAGAGCATGGAGGGTTACGATTCTGACGACAGGCGAGATCTTTCCGTCCTGTATGATTCTCTGGAGGTAATGCAGTAATGAATATCGGTCCCTATTCTTTCGACGAATATGTTCATCTGGTAAAGTCATTCCACGGTAATCCCGCCCCCGGTATGATCATCGGCGGAATCATGGTCGATACGGCCCTCAAAAACACCCCAGAGGGAGAGTTTTTTGATGCAATCTGCGAAACGGCAAGTTGCCTTCCCGATGCGGTTCAACTCCTCACTCCCTGCACAGTGGGAAACGGGTGGCTTCGGATCATCAACGTAGGTCGATACGCAGTCACTCTTTATGAAAAGTATGGGGGAGAGGGGGTTCGGGTTTACCTCGACTCGTCGACATTTGATGAATGGCCGGCAATCAAGGAGTGGTTCTTTAAGCTCAAACCGAAGAAAGAACAGGATTCGCTCGCCCTTTTCGAGCAGATCAAAAATGCCGGGGTGAAGCTGTGCAAAATCCAGCATGTCCATATACATTCCCGGGTTATGGAAAAGCATTCAAAAGGAAGTATCGCCGTCTGTCCTCTTTGCGGTGAAGCCTATCCATCAAAAGACGGCGAAATCTGCCGCGGCTGTGGTGCCGACAACCCTTATACGGATATCGTAACTCCCCAATCCACTGTCACACATAAAACTCCTACAGTACAAGCAGTATCGGTCAGTGATGCCATCGGGCGTCCCTTGCTCCACGATATGACCCGTATCATTCCGAACAGCGAGAAAGGACCTGCCTTCAAGAACGGCCACGTTGTGGACAAGGATGATATTGATCTGCTGCTGACAATGGGAAAGAAAACCGTCTACGTCAAAGATACAGAATCTACGGGCGACGGGTGGGTCCATGAAGACGAAGCAGCACTGATGCTGGGTCGGGTCATGGCAGGTGACGGGGTTACCTTTCCTGAAATCCCGAGCGAGGGAAAGGTTATGTTCAAGGCGGATCGAGACGGTCTTCTCGTTGTCGATGAAGAACGGCTGACAAATTTCAACTGTGTGCCCGACGTGATGTGCGCCAGCCGGCAGAGCTATACCCTCGTATCCGGCAATGACAGGATCGGGGGAACCCGGCCGCTTCCTCTCTATCTTTCCCGGGCCACTCTCGACAGAGCCCTGGCGATTCTTAATGGAAAGCCGCTGTTCACCGTCCTGCCCCTGCGGCAGCCCCGGGTGGGAATCCTCGTAACCGGAACGGAAGTGTACGAGGGACTGATTGAAGATGGATTCGATCCCCTGATCCGTGAAAAACTAAAGCGTTTGGGAGCCTCTGTCTTTTTCTCCCGTATCGTCCCGGATGATCGAAAGGCCATTGCCGAAGCGATCAAGGAACTGATCGACGAGGGAATCGATCTGCTCGTTACAACCGGTGGACTCTCAGTCGATCCCGATGATGTCACCCGGGCAGGACTGGAAGATGCCGGTGCTACCGATGTTCTTTACGGCGCACCCATTCTGCCGGGGGCAATGACTCTCCTTGCCCGCATCGGTGATGTTCAGGTTATCGGTGTCCCCGCCGGCGCACTATATTTCAAAACGACGAGCTTCGATCTGCTGGTTCCCCGAATTCTTGCCGGTCTCACCATATCCCGGTACGATCTTGCACGGATGAGCAGCAGTGCTTTCTGTCTCGACTGCCCGAAGTGCCTGTATCCCCTGTGTCCCTTCGGCAAATAGCCTGTTTTATTTTTTTCGGATTCTGCAGGGCAGATTCTTCAGATTCGGCGTCCCGAATTCCTTGCCCAGTTTTTCAATGGATGTCAGCATGTTGAAATTCGACTTCCTCCATCCGTACTGTTCCTTCGGATCTCCCTCGGGGAACCACCATCCCAGCGAGGCGCTGATGATCCTGGGATGAACGATATCAGTTACATGGGCAACCTGCGTAACCTCGCCGTACTTTGTTTCGATAACGATCTCGTCCCCATCACTGATGTCGTACTCTGCCGCCGTATCGGGGTGGATTTCTACCTTGGGATGCGGCCGCTTTTCACGGAGTTTTCCAACCCACCGATACGATGAAAGGAGAAAATACCGGCTCTTGGCACTGGTAAGCAGCAAGGGATACTCGGGATCATCCGCTTCCGGGAAGCCCGTAAACTCGGGCAGTGGTTTCAGTTTGAATTTCTCGGCGGTACTGAGTTTCAGCTCGACTTTTCCCGTGGCTGTCCGGAAGCCTTTTTCTTCATACAGCTTAAACCGGTCCGGTCCTTTCAGGTAGCCCTTTTCCACAAATTGCTGATAGGTAAGCCCCGCGGGATGTACAATATCCTCGAGAAATTCCTCGAAATCATCATGCCATAATTCGGGTGGTGACACCCGTTTGCCCAGTTCATTGATAATCTTCATGTCGGGCCAGCATTCTTCCGGCGGATCGACAATTTTCTGCCGGGCAACGATCATTCCATGGCCGATGCCATAGTGACCGATATCGTTCATTTCATACTGGTGAGCAACAGGAAAGACGATATCCGCCATCGATGCCGTAGGTGTCATGAAAATTTCCGCCATTGCCACAAAATCAAGACTCTTGAAGGCCTCGTAGGTGACCTTGCTGTCCGCCCATGCCACCAAAGGGTTGGTGCACATACCATAATACCCCCTGACCGGGTAGGGAACACCTTCAAGAACAGCCTTGCGGAAATACGCCGGGGCGACCGTCATCAGCCGTGGAATGATACCATGATAGGTACTGATCATTGTCTTGCGTTTATCCGGAATGAGATCTGCCCGAACAAAGGGTCCCAGTCCCATGATTTTCGGATCGTGGGCATTGCAGTTGCCGCCGGGGACCTCAAGGTTTCCGCAAATGGCCATAAGACAGACAAGAGAACGGGTTGCATCGAAGGCGTTGATGTCATGCTCAATGGGATTCCCCCACTGGAGGGCTGCCGGTTTGGCCTGTGCATACATCCGTGCCGCCTTTCTGATCAGATCGGCGGGGACCCAGGTGATCTCAGCCACCTTTTCCGGGGTATAGGCCTTAACGTGCTGAGCGAGGTCCTCGAAGCCGTAAGTGTATTTTTCGACGAAATCCTTGTCGTACAGTGATTCTTCGATGATGACGTTAATGAATCCCAGCGCAAGGGCCTGTGCAGTTCCCGGACGCAGTTGCAGCCAGCAATCCGCCCGGTCGACAAGATCGATCTTCCGGGGATCGACGACAATCAGCTTTGCCCCTTTTTTAAGCTGTTCGTAAAAGATACTGGCGATCTGTCCTTCTTCGTTCGTAGACGTGGGATTGCTTGCCCAGAGAAGAATAAGTTCGGTTGGGTTGTGAAGCTCGGCAACCGGGTAAAACCCGCACGTATGAATCCCCGTCACTTCGCGCGGGGCATGACAGACATCCTGAGATGCAATGACATTGGGCGAACCGAAAATATTGGCGAGACGGATCTGTACAAAATGTTCCAGGCCTTTCGGCATGCCCACGCCGAAACCGACCGCTCGTGCTCCATACGTTTCCTTGATCTTATTGAGATTCTCCGCTGTTTCATCAAGCGCTTCATCCCAGGGAATGCGCTGCCATTTTCCCTCTCCTCTTTCTCCAACTCGTTTCAGAGGATGTTTGAGACGATCGGGATGCGTCAGGCGTTCCGCCGATACCCGTCCCTTGAAACAGGTGTATCCCTTATTCAAATAACCCTCGGGATCTCCCTTTATATGAACAATTTCATTACCTTTTACACCAACCAGCAAAGCGCATCCACCCTGGTCCATGCGAGCGCAGTGCGTTCTTTCCCATCGAATATCCTCTGCCATAAAATTTCCTCCCTCTTTTTCGAACACGACCGGAAAACCGCTCCATAACGGCTCAATCAGTATGTCAATGATGGCATAACATATGAAAGCCCCGGAAACCACTTTTTTTTAAGGGAAACGCCGGCCAGAGATTTTTTCAACAGCCTCTGTCGATTTGGCGACAGTCAGGTTGCATATATTCCAATCAACCATAACGGAAGGTTCTCCGCATCACCTTGTTTTCCCTTGACAACACCCTAATAACGTGCATTTATCAATAAGATTAGCTATGTAGCTCAGACTCACGATTAATGGCATACCGCCGTACTCGGTGACTCAGGTCCATCGAGAGATGGGAGACAAAGATGAAAAGGAGCTCCTGACATGAAAACACGAAATGAATGGTTATTTATCACGGCAGTCGTAATGGTCATCTTTTCTATCCCCTGGCAGGCTCAATCAGCACCAAAGGGGCGGGATCAGATCATTAAGGTGAGTAATAATCAAAGCACAAGCATTGGAGAAAATCAGACGATTTCCGTCGGCGGAAACCGAAACGTAACTGTAGGTGCCGAGGATGTTACGCAGATCGGCCGAAACCAGTCGATGACCGTCGGTGCGTCCCGGACAGTTACCATTGGATCACAGGCACAAACAAACGTTGGAACAAATGAATCAACAAATATCGGGGCAACCCGGACGCTCAATATCGGAACAGGCGAAACCGTCAGAATCGGCAAGAATCAGGCCATTACCATAGGCAGTGATCGGAGGCTCGATGTCGGAGGGAACCTCGCCGAGAATGCTTCAAGAAATTACAATGTCCGGGCGGGGAAGAAGATACTGATCGAAGCGGGAGACGAGATAAAGCTGAAAGCAGGCGGGGCCATGATTATCCTTAAAAAGAACGGCGATATTATCATAAGCGGTAAAAACATCTCAGTAAGGGGATCAGGCAATGTGGTTATGAAAGGCAAGAAAGTTTTGACCAATTAGGATTGACAAATTCGCAAAAAATCAATTGATGGCAAGCTAACAATATCCATATTCAAGATCTTCGCAACACGTTGTGGGGAATGCGAGTGCTATTCAATTCAATGCGGACGAATCCTGTAGAATAAGGTGTTACTATTAATTGTAAAATGAGGAGTTGTACATGGCATGGTTAACGGATCCACAGGCATGGATTGCCCTGACAACACTGACGGTTCTTGAAATTGTTCTGGGTATCGACAACATCATTTTTATTACCGTCCTCGTATCGCGTCTTCCGTCGGCACGGCGTCAGAAAGCACGAATCATCGGCCTCGCCCTGGCAATGATAAGCCGGATCGCCCTTCTTCTTTCCATTGTATGGGTAATGACCTTGACAAAACCTCTGTTTACCCTTTTCTCACAGGAATTTGCCGGACGTGATCTCATCCTCATCGGTGGCGGTATTTTTCTCTTTGTCAAGAGTACTTTCGAAATTCACAACAGCCTCGAAAGTATCGAAGAGCATGAGATCAGACAAATGGCCACGAGCTTCGCCGGCGTTCTGATCCAGGTCATGGTACTCGATATCATCTTTTCCCTCGATTCGGTTATCACCGCCGTTGGACTGGCACAACATGTAGAAATCATGGTTCTTGCCATTGTTATTGCTGTCGGCGTCATGATGTTCTCAGCCAAATCAATCGGCGATTTTGTGGATACCCATCCCACGATTAAAATGCTTGCCTTGAGTTTCCTGATCCTCATCGGCGTTACCCTCGTTGCTGAAGGGCTTCATTTTCATATACCCAAGGGGTATATTTATTTTGCAATGGGATTTTCCGTGTGCGTCGAGATGCTCAACCTCAAAATGAGAAAACGGCAGGCCCCACCGGTCCGACTGAGAAAACCGCGGAGAAGACAGGCGGCAAGCTGATAAAAAAAAGTAATGTTTTGAGTAGCTGCAGATCAGATTTGAATGAAGAAACGATTCCTCGGTTGAGGGGAAGATCTCACATGCAGATAAAAATCAACAGAACTTGCAGCGACATAAACAATGACGTACCGGCTAACTTTCCCACCGGTACGTCACCGCATAGTCTGTAGAGCTGTCATATGTAAGCGTCCTGTTTTTATAATTGATCCGTCATATGGTGTACGTTGTAGTTCCGCATACAAGAGCGCCAACCAACTATCACAGCATATAGACTTCACCCGCACACATACCGTTCGCAAGCAGCTCTTTTGTTGGTTTATGTTTTCTTGTCTTTTTTTCACCAGTCATTTCAACCACGGCCACTTTTTTTGCTCTTGTTCTTTCCATTTTTCGTACCTCCATTCGTACTCTTGATATTTAGAACGTTAATCGTACCACCTGCCCGGTTCTCTGCACCGCATCGCATCGGGCAAGCGGCATTCAATCATGTTATAAAAAGAGCGGATAGTTCATGGGATCATACCAGGATGCATCACCCTTCTCTGTTCCCTTGTATTTCAGCTCTTTTCCTTTTTTCTCATCTTTTTTATCTTTCCCTTTTTTCATTCGGTACCTCCTCACCGCATCCATCCTGCTACTATCAAACAGACCAGTGCCAAATTGTTCATCAATTAGTGAAACTGGACGATCTTCTTAGAATAATAAGGGGTACTTACCAGTCCACCAACCAACAGGCCTGTCGTATCATACCTCGGATCAATCATAGTGGACGTGGTTCTTTTGATTCGTTTACTTGTTTCCTTCATCATGGCTCTGTACCTCCTTTGTTTCCACCATTCTTATCGTCAAGTGCACTGTACAGGAGTCCCCATGTCGTGACAATCAGAAGGTGGCTGAATTTATAGTCAGATGTAAGACGTTTTATTCGTAAGATATGGAAACGATTCGCCTGAGATAAGAATCTGCTCGTATGTGGGATTTTATCTTTTCAGTCCATCGGTTTTTGTCTGATGGGAGACGGAGATCATTGATTGGCAAGTCGTAGCGATGAAGGATGAGGCTAACCTCAACACATCGTGACAGATGGGAGTTTTCAACAGCCTCTCATGGCTGTATTATCTAACGATATCGCTCATCCAACGAGCTTATGCTGAACGGCATAGAGCGTTACTTCGGCAGTGTTTTTTACCTTCATTTTCTGAAAGATATGGGTCCGGTATGTACTGATCGTCTTAACGCTGAGGCAGAGTTCATCGGCAATTTCTTTTACTGTCTTCCCCGATGCAATCATGAGCATGACCTGGTACTCCCGGTCTGAAAGCAATTCATGGGGATCTTTTTTCGCATCAGTATCAAGATAGTAGGTCAACCTCTCGGCCAGTGACGAACTGATATACCTCCCACCATTGGACACCTTTCGTATGGCAGCAATCAATTCTGTAGGAGCACTCGCCTTTGTCAGATATCCCGATGCACCTGCCCTGAAGGCTCTCACGGCGTACTGCTCTTCCGGGTAAATGCTGACGATCAGCACGGGAAGTCCCGGATAATCCGTTTTCACTTCTTTCAATATCTCCAGACCGTTTCTCCCGGGCATGGAAATATCAAGGAGAACGACATCATATTTTTTCTTTTTAACGAGCCCAAGCACTTCCTGGCCGTTACTCGCTTCATCGGCAACGATCATATCCGAAGTTTCAGAAAGTACCTGCTTGAACCCTTCCCGTACAATGGGATGATCATCCGCGATGAGTAATCTCGTCTTCACCATTATTACTCTCCTTTTGCTCGGAGCGGTAAATTAACTCTTACGGTTGTACCGATACCTTTTTTCCCGATGATTTTCACTTTTCCACCCCAATGAAACGCCCGCTCACTGATACCCATCAATCCGAACGAGTTTGGTTTTGACAGTTGTTCCTCTGTAATTCCTTTTCCGTTATCCTTGACAACCAGGTCAACTTTGCCATGTTTTATTTTCAGACTGATGGTGGCTTTTGTCGCTTCCGAGTGCCGGGAAATATTCGTTAGTGTTTCCTGAAAAATCCTGAAAATTGCCGTGGACAGGTCCTGATCAATCTCAAAATCCTCAGGATAAACGGTTACTTTACATCTAATTCCAGTCCGTCTTTCAAATTCACCGGCCTGCCAGCCGATTGCGGTGGCAAGCCCGAGATGATCAAGCATGCCCGGTCTGAGATCCATATAAATCCGTTTCAGCGTTTTCATTGTCATATCGACAAGTTCACCCATGGCATCCGTTTTCTCCAGGAGTTGATGTTGATCAGACGGTATCTTTTTATTCAACAGAACGATTTCCATGTGCAATGCCGTCAGGAGCTGCCCCAGTTCATCATGGAGTTCCCGGGCTATCCGGGTTCGTTCTTTTTCCCTGATTGATTCCAGATGGGCTGAAAGGTTACGGAGTCGTTCCCGCGACTTTTCCAGTTCATTTTTTGCCTGCTTGCTCTCGCTGATATCCTCGTAGGTTATGACAATGCTTCGCTCCTTCAGGATCTCACCTATTCGTGATGCCTTAACCGTACAGTCAATATTACGTCCATCCTTTCGGCGACAGGGCACCTCCGTGCTGAAGGTCCGATGCCGCTTCAATGCGGAATACAGCGACCTGCCGATTTCCCTGGTGTCCTTTTCTGTGCGATACAGCACACGGACACTTTTGCCGATTAATTCCTCTGCTTTCCAGCCGAAGACCGATTCGATATCATCATTAGCAAAAATGATCCGCCTGTCTCTCAGACCGACTACGGCATGAGGGATTGCCTCCAGGAATGATGTTTCGAGAGCCTTCAGTTCGGCTATCTTGTCCCGAGTCTCCTTCAGTTCAGTAATGTCCATGGAATTTCCAAGAATTGCCTTTTCATTTCCATAGGGTACCAATGTAACCGTTTCCATGATCCACCGGATTCTTCCGTTTTTGGTTACCACCCTGAATTCATAGGGGGTATGACTCTTCCCCTGCAGCATGTTCGTAGCGTTCTTCTTGACCATTTCACGATCATCGGGATGTACGACGCTATAAGCATCTTTCCCGACGAGTTCCTCTTCATTATAGTCTGCATACATAGCGGCATGACAGTTAAGAAATAGAAATTTGCCGTCTTTTACGATATACACACCAGCCACGGAACTCTTTGCCATTGTTTTATAGGTGTCTTCCAGGCGCTTGCGTTCTGTAATATCTTCATAGGTAATAACGATGTTTCTTTCTCTAAGACTTGCACCAATCCGCGAGGCCTTGACCATACAAACAATATCGCGGCCGTCTCTCCGCCGACAGGGAATTTCAGCAATAAATGTATTGTTTTTTTCGAGCGTCGAATACAGATGCTGGGCAATTCCTTCACTTTGTTCCTCGGAACGATAAAACATATTTGCCGTTTTGCCGATCAAATCGCTGGCCTTATAGCCGAATACCGAGTCCACTCCTTCGTTCGCAAAGATGATCCGTCGGTCTTTCAGACCGACTACGGCGTGAGGAATCGCTTCCAATAAAGAGGCCTCCAGAGCTTCCAACTCGGCCAGTTTATTCCGTGCCGCCATCTGTTCCGTAATATCAAGAGAAATTCCCAGTACGGCTCGTTCCCCCATATATTCTATCGGTGCAATCGTTTCCGTCATCCACCGGGGCGCGCCGTCCTTGTTCGTTGTTCTGAAATCATAGGATGACGACCGTTCGCCGTTTAACATTTTTATAGCATTCTCCCGCACCCACTCCCGGTCTTCCGGATACACGAGATTCATGGAATTCATGTTCAATAATTCATCTTTCCGGTACCCCCAATAGTGGGCGGCATGATCATTGACAAAAACAAACTTTCCATTCTGCACGACATAAAATCCTGCCTTCATTCCACCTTCCATGATCTTATAGAGCCGTTCCTGGAAGACCTCATTCATCTTTGTATGTTTCAATGCTTTCATCTGGCGGCGCAGCGCTACTACTTCTTCGAGGAGCTGATCCCTGGTTTTCTCTTCATCTTTCATGGCGGGCCTCGCTTTATCCTCTCTGCCGTCTTTTACCTCCCCGTACAACAATGCTTGATTACTCATATCCGTATTGACTCTCATGATTGTCCTTCTATCATTATTGGTTTAGTTCATCAGTTTGTAATAAAGATACCTTTTTCCACACCGTTATTTTCCCTTGCTTATAGACTGCTTATCATTTCGGACACTTGAAGGTCAACCCGCGTGGAACAAACCAACACATCCAGCAAACATGACATCTCTACGATCATATTTTTAAAGTATCTTTACATCTTATACCATCGGGTGAAACCTGAAATTAAGGGGTGAAATACCTGAGTCTGTTATCAGCCAATGGAGCGATGACGGCGATCAATGATACAACGACGAGCAAAAGTATAAAGACGAAAGTAAAAATCAAGTATTTCAATGCATTATTTATTCTCATTCTCAGCAGTCGAACAATATAATGCCGGTTCTTGCTTTGATCCGATTTCAAGGCTCTTGGTATCAACTGACCTATCAGTCGGCCGTGTTCTTCCGATTCTTTCGTCGGATATACATCGTTTTTGTTGCCTGGGCCACCACCGTGCCCTGTTCATCGGTTATATCAATTCCGAATTGGGGATGATATTTGTTCCCATCGGCGGTATTTCTTTTTATGTCATCCAGCATGCAATCATCTATTACGAAATGGGCTTTCACCATGCCTCTCGCCGGGGATTTGAATTCGATGGTAGCCGCCTGATCCCAGACCACATAATCTCGCCCAAGAATATGCATGAGCATAAGCATGTAAAAGGGATCAATCATGGCGTAGAGACTGCCGCCAAAGTGGGTGTTAACATAATTCCGATTGTAGAATCGCAGTTTCATCGTGACTATTGCTTCCCGGTAATCATCGGTAATATAACTCAATCGAATTCCGGTTCCCCAGTACGGTGGATAGATATTGATCAGCAGCTTCAACGTCTTGCTCTTCATCGTCATCCCCTTCCCTGAGTCAACATGGTCTTTCGTGTCCCTTGTCCGGCATCCATCAGCACGTTATTGCTTAAAAAAAGTGACCGTATCTCTTATACGAACATTATCCGTAAAAAACAACCATACGTTTATGTATAAAGCAAGATTCTTTGAAACCGGTGCAATGATGATAATCAATATTGGATAAACATTATCTCTCCCTTGCCGCTTCGCCGGCACAGCAGTAACTTTTTCTTGACTTTTTCTGCAATTACGATGATATGGAGTAGAAAAATTTGTTGGTACTGAACGTTACTAAGATTCAGGAGATACCATATGAGATCATTTGTCGTTTTTTCAGCCATGGGGTCTGACAGGGCCGGGTTAGCGAATGAGTTTTTCGAATTCTTCACTGCTCGCGGCATGAATATCGAGCGAACCCGAGGGTGTGTCTTGGGGAACGAATTCGGCATGATCATCCTCACCTCGGGTAAGACAGAAGATGTGGAGCGTCTGATTAACGACGTGGATGGCCTGCGGGAACGAACCGGCCTGGAAATCCATGTACGAAAGACCAAGGCCCCCGG
>CAZCGI010000031.1:11325-11704 GCA_964498145.1 uncultured Syntrophaceae bacterium | reverse complement strand
ACCGGTCAACTGTGCTAGGCTGAAATCCATCGCCGCAGTGTATCCGACTTGAAACTTCAAATTCTTTGTCTTTATCTGCTGACGCAGTGTATTAAGTTGCGTTTTAATAGCCTGCGGTGCCTGCAATTCACGCTGCTCATAATTTATAACCACATTTCGAGGTGAAATTAACATTTTCTGGGCTGCACTCACGACTTGAATCATGCCGAATATCAACAGCACAGTGACAAATACCTGTAATACTCGATATCGTTTCATAAAATCCTCCTTTTCAGGTTGTACTGTGTTTTCGATACATAACATTATTCTTGTAACATATAACCGTCATTGTATTCCGCACTCACCTCCTTTCCCTCTTTTTAGCCCCGATTACCTTCTC
>CAZCGI010000031.1:0-11315 GCA_964498145.1 uncultured Syntrophaceae bacterium | reverse complement strand
ATCGTCAAAACAAATCATGATGAATTTCGTACTTCAATCTCGTCAACGATGCAGAACCGTCAGCAGCAAGTGTCACAATAAAAAGATTATTGAATTCATTTCCAATTTCGGGAGCTGAACTGACTCCCAAGGCCCGAATTGTCGCCGGAACCGTATCGGAATGTCCTGCTACCAGGATATTTTTACCCACGTATGTTGACTTGATGAGATTTGCCAACTGGGATATGCTCCCGTACAGCTTAATTCCGATCCCCCGAGGATCAGCATAATTGTTAACGGTTTCCTTGGTTCTGGTCGTATTTGTTGAAAAAACAACGGAAATGCCTGATTTGTTGAGCATGCGTGCTAGTGTCTCCGCCCTCTTCTCGCCAATTGCGGTAAGGGGAGGGTCACCGGACGCACCTGCTTTTTCTGCATGTCTGACGATAAAGATTTTCGTGGTTTTTTTTGGTTGTTTTTTTAAATAGGTCATCGAAGGGTCGGGCCTTCCGACATAGCAGATGCGATCATAACCATATGCCTTAATGATGTTAAGTGCCTGGGTAGCTTCTTTCGCTTTTTTCCCGAAGTCCATAATCCAGTGGGAACCTTCGACAATCTTCCAATGACCATTAACGTATTTAACCTGAATCTTGTCGGGATTAAAACGAACGCAGTCTTCCTTCAGTTGGGCCGCATTTCCGTTATGAAAGAAAAAAAACAAAGTAATCAGGATTCCGAATATTATGATTGTCTTCTTCATAACACCTATCCTTTCCCGTAGATGCAAAACCTGATCTTTATTCCGGAAAAACTGCCTTTTCAGCATATTAACCGAAACCATTCCGTTATATTAAACTGTCACGCACAACGAAATTACATTGGAAGATAAGTGATGCTCATATTGATTGGAGCGTGAAGACTTCTATGATGAGAACTGCATCTTCTCAGCTTCTTAATTACCGGAAGAGTAATATGCCCCAAGCTACGCGACGGCATTGTTGTACTACTATGTTTAGAACGTGGCACGAATCTAACTACATATAGCTGAACAACTTCATATTTTTTTACGTCTGTAATTGAAGACTATGTCATGTAAGGATTCATGACGAATTGCTTGCATTGTTTATTGTATGGCTATGGCAACCTTTGCCTTTTCCAGATAATTATTGTCGTAGCGAATCGTCTCCTTTATGGCCCGTGCTGCATCGGTTCCGATGACTATTTCATTATCCTTTGAAACAAACTCAGCCGGTATGATCATTATGTTTTCACCGAGATATGATATTTTTTTGGCATCATTCATCGTTTCGGCATAACGTGCCACACCATAGGTACGAATAATGAGCGGGTCTACGCTTTTTACTGAATAGATTGTAATTGTTCTCTTTGATTTCGTTTCTGTTTTTACCACCGGGAGGAGAACCCTTTCATAATACTGTCCACCAAGGCTGATCACAACTCCGGTCACCGGTTTGCTCGAGTCGTACGAGATCTTGGCACGAGCAGCAGGTTTCTGTTGAGAAGCTGCTGCCGGTATTGGCGGTATCGGAAGATTCCCTGTTCCTCCGTACCTTCGAGGAAGATCCAAGGTGTTTATAAGCGTATTTGATAATTTACCGCTTCCTGCGCTGCCGGTCATATACACTCTCAGTTCAACAATAGCGAGGGGAGTGTTCCCATCCCATTCGACATGCTGTTTCACAACCTCGGCACCTTTAATGGTCCCGTCAACTCTCGTTTTTATAATATCTTCCCGAAGCATCATGTTTTCAACGGTGGTCTGAGAAATCACTCTGACCCCTTTTATCTGCTCCAAGAGATCTCGCTGGGCCACCACTTTGGCCGCTCTCATCGCCTTGAGCTTATCGATGACCCGGTTTCCGCTCGGTTTCGATGTTCCGTAGCCAATACCGCTTATATACCCTTTGACCCAATTCACTTCTCCGGTCATTTCTTCCTGAGTATTGGCAGTTAAGGGGGATAACAGACCACAAATGCATAACAAACAACAGAACAAAATCAATTTGCCTTTCATGTTGTATCGCCCCCTTCCGATGATTTATATAAATTCACTCTATGTGTTATAGAAATTACCAAATGCGATTTTCCGAGATATATTGTCGACAACTACTCGTCGTAACTTTCTTCTTCTCCCTCATCATCAGTATAATCATCTTCCGTACTCTCTTCCGTTGATTCATCGGAAGACTCGGTCTCACCTTCTTCGCTTGAATCTGATGCTTCTGTATCAGATTCATCTGTTACTGTTGCTGATCCCTTTATTGTAAACTTTTGTCTTCGTTCCCGCGACGTATTGCCCGAAGAGTCTGTTGCCTGCAAAACGATCGTATATCTTCCCGCGGCAATGGAAAAAGTATCTGTCGTTCCCTGCCAGGTTGTGCCCAAGTCGGAGAAGACCTGTTCTTTAACTTTGCTTCCGTTCTTATCAAATACACGAAATGATACTTCACTCAACCCCTTGTCATCACTCGCCTTTGATGAAAAATTGACCTTGTTGTTCCCGATTTTGTTGATCTTGATTTTATTCACGCTCGGTGCTGCATCATGACGCTCGGCAACAGCGATAAGCTTTTCTACAATGTCCGTAGGCTCGGTAGATGTAGTATCTTCAATCGGTGCTTCGACCGGGACTTGATCTACTGGTTGTAAATCCGTCGATGCCGCCGCAGCGAGCTTGACTTCTCCCCGTACCTGCTTGCTTCTCTGACCGACATCATCAATAAGTTGAATGACATATTTAATGGATTTTCGCTCGATTCCCGGTTCCAGGTTCACAACGACGGTGGTTTCTCCGTGATATCCCCTTGGATTTCGTCGGTTGTCATACTCATCGATTTCGAGTTCCTGTGGTTCTTTTCCCGCATAGACCTTCACCGTGATGACAGGATTGGGAGATTGCCACTGTATATTGATGCTCAACATATCATCATGATATGTCGCGTTATATTGGATAATATCAGGTTTCGAACTTCCCCACGCAAATGAAGCCGTGATAAAAATCAGAAAAACGACCACGGCAAGCCTCACATACCATACGTTTCTCATCACTCGTCTCTTTTCCCCTTCTTGCCGATGTAATCGGATATTATTTATTCATTTTTACCCTTTAACAACGCTACCTGAGCAGCATCAATTCTCCCTATACAATGTTTCGGGATGGCAATTACGATCCGTTATGGTTTTTCACACCACCACCCACCGACACCACAATAATTTCCGCACTTAATTATCGCTTGGTTTAACCAGTTTTATATTAAATGACTCGTCAACAACCGATATTCTCGCATCAAACTTCGACGGTTCGAGAGTATCGGAAACTTCTCCATCAAAGATGGTAACCGTGATTTTCTGTCGATGTATTTTGTCGGTCAACGGATCTATTCTGGAGAAAATTGTTCCGCTGTACGTGTAGCAATCCTCGATCTTTGGAAATGCCGGAAAAGCTATTGTCAGGGATTTCTTTCTGGGATCGGTCGACTTTAACCGTATCAGCCATGCGGCAATCATGTCACGACTTTTGGCATCAGCTCGCAAACACGACCATATAAGATTTCTTGGAAGTGATTTTTTTCCGCCAACTTCAATGTTATGAAGCTCTGCTTTTATATACAATTGAGACGCGGGAAATTCGAGTAATTTGCCCAACTCAAGGGGAAGCGCTCCCGAGTCTTCTTTTTCATACGTTTTGAGATTCATCGTATGAAGTTTATAGGCAACGACAAGACCTTCACCTTCGGTTCCCGTCTTGCCGGTCCCACCGACCTCTGCCAGGGCGGTACCCGTCCCTATACCCGTTCCCGCAGACACGTTGATTTTCGCACTCGATCCTTTTTCCCGTTTCAACTTAAAATTCGCAAGTCTCAACGCCTCGGTAATATAAGGCACCTTCGGTTCGAACGGGATATCGGCGAGCGAAATAGGAGAGATAATCTCCACGCCGCCCAGCTTCGCGTTTTTTGCGCTTGAAGCGGATATTCCAGCCTCCCCCTTCGGGCCAACGATCGTCTGTCCTCCCAATCCGAATCCTGTTTTGAAAGCAAAATCCTGCGTTATTTCGTTTAATGATTTTTCTTTCCTGATCATGATATCCGCAACGAGCGGATCTTCCACCGGACCGAATTGTTTCGACCATGCACAACCGATAAAATGACGATCGATCGGTTTCTTGGGGATTACATATTCTTCTTCCAGGACACCTCCAAGTGTTTCCTGATGCCCCCCCATAGTGGAACCCATTAAACCAGCACAACCGGGCAGACATGCCGTCCATGCCGTCAAAATCATAATCATGATAATAACTCTAAGATTTCTAAACACGCCTGACTTGCCTTTGATCATCATATGTCTCCTCTTTTCCAAAGAATATAAGAAGGAACGAATATCAGTACATTATTTCCAAATACAAGAACCGGGGAAAGGTGATACGTGCTGTTACAGAAGAACTCTGTATTTCATGGAGGCTACACGATTTATTCGTTTAAATTTAGACTAAAGATAATTCTTTGTCAAGGCAGTTTCATTAGAATAGCTCTTTTCAACTATGCGACAATCGATCATCGGTGTCTGTCGCTCTCGTGTTTCCGTTCAATTAATGTATCAAATTCACGTCTGAGCCTGTACGCCGGCACGAATCCTTCGATACGATCTATTTCTCTCCCGCTTTTATCAAGTATAACAATCAGAGGATAACCGACCTGGTTGTAACGGTCGTAAATATTCGTTTGCTTTCCCGTATTAACTTTGATCCAAACAAACTGATTGTTCAGGATTTTTATTCGGGGATCGGTAAGTGTTTCATCCATGAGTTTTTCACACCACCAGCAGCTATCGGAATACAAGACGAGAACAGCAGCTTTTTCACTTTTTTTTGCAAGTGACAGTGCCTTATCGTGATCTTCCAGCCAATCAATTGATTCCGAAACATCTACAGTCTTTATCAGAGATAGGATTTCAAGATCGACCTTCAGTGTTTTACCAGCAAGGGGGTGATTCATATCTACCGTAAATGAATGCTCATCCACATTGGTAATTCGTCCCTCAGATCCGTCAATGATAAACAATGCGTCTTTATTTGGCGCCAGTTCGATCACTATATAGTCATTCTCAGGTCTGACGTCCACTGATCCGAACCCTTCTTCATAATGCATACTGCTTTTTAAAATGGATTCGAGAACAACACTCTCATCCGATATCTGAATGACTTGTGATGTAAAGTATGGAACAAGATTAACATTTTCATCAACAACAGGCTCTACTGAAAAGATAGAACGATATTGCTCTCTCGACAGGCCCAGGATTCGAGGCATAATATTGACCCGATCGAGATGATAAACTCCATCCTGCTCGTACGTGCCATAGGCTCGCTCCGGCGGGATTTCAGCAACGGTTCGCCGTCCTTTTTTCAGCCCGATAATAGATTCGCCCAGCCCGGGAATCATGTTTTCACCCCCTGCCACGATGAGTTCAGAAGCAGGATATTCAGACTCCATGTACCATGGGCTTCTCCGTGTTTCAGGGTTGTCGGCCATCTCTGATACAGTGGTATACAAAAGGGTGCCATCCTCAAGTCGTACCGTATAGCTGACGGTAACGATATCACCTTCGCAAACAACTTGAGAAGGTACATTCCGCAGTATGTTCCGTTCCGCACATCCGACAATAAGGGACCAGACAATCATAGCAGATACCAGTGCACAGAATCTCTTCTTATTCGACACAGAATACACACCTTTCCCATTATGTACATGGAAGGTTAAATTTCATTTTTGTTACCAGCAAGCAAACTGTACTGACTATAAAATACTCGTACAATATCATTTGTTTTTCTGTCAAAGGAATAAAACATCCGATGAGCTTTTGAAACACATATTAACAGTAGAGCATGCATCCATCGTCTTTGCAAAGTAACGCATAAGCTCCTGATTCAAAGTAATACCTGCCGGAAATATATCGCGTGGTTATGCGAAAAAATGTGTTCGCTTCCGGAAAAAATGGATGGACAGTCAGCACTTCACGTAATAATATACGCCATCAGCTCATAACGCGGCATGGAGATCCCTATGGTTTTACTTCATTAGGCAAAGCCGTAAAGGAAGGAGCACGGTATGCTGCCCAAACGGGAATCCTTTTGAGCAACAACCTGTTCATGGCCAAGGGCCGGAAATCACCTTAATAATCAAGCCTCTTGTTTATGCACTTCCTTAAGCCTTTCGGTACTTCATTTTTATGTGTGAGCTGAAACCGTCGGCTGCGAACGAAAGCGGTTGTTTTGTGTGAAGACTCTCTAGCATAAAGGATGGGAACTATGAAAAAGATCAGTATCTGCTCAGTCGTCTTATGCATTCTTTTATGGAGCCTCCCTGCACACTCAGAGAATTATACCGTACAGGGAAATATGACATCACAGATTCGATTTGAAATCCAGAAAACGGTCAACACGGTCCCCGGTGTCCAAAAGACAATTTTGAGTTTTGTCATCCCGCCGTCATTTCAATCTCCCACCTACAATCAATCAATTCAAGCCTTCGATATTTCTTTTAACCCGGAACCGTCAGACAAACAAAATGATACGGATGCGCGGGGAAATAAGATTATTACTGCAACATGGAACACGCCCCCCTCTTCCATCAACGTTCGCCTCGCCTTTAACGCCGAAAACTCCACAAACTTGAAAATGATTGAAACAGGAACGCCGTTTCCGATCAGTGATATTCCCGCCGACATCAAGTATTATCTCGAAGCAACCGAACAGATCCAGTCAAACGACCAAAGGATCAAAAATAAAGCAGATGAATTAATTCAGGGTGTTACAACCGAATTTGATGCCGTGCAGCGTATTATAACATGGGTTGTCGACCATGTTCGTTACGTAACCCCTCCAGCCCAATACGATGCCCTCTATTCCTTTGAATCGGGAAAAGGCAACTGCCAGAACTTTTCTCATCTGACCGCGGCTCTCATGCGTGCCATTGGTATTCCGGTACGGATCGTCAATGGTGTTACCCTCAACAAATCATTCGATATAACTCAGCAGCGAGGAGTTCTCACAGTGAAGATGGGCCAGGGACGCCATTCGTGGATTGAAGTCTGGTTTCCCGATCTTGGGTGGGTCCCCTTTGATGCACAACAGACCTCAATGTTTGTGGCAAACCGATTCATAAGAATTGAGGTTGGCATCGACAATAACGAAACCATCAATGACGGTCGTCTTCGATGGACGCAGACACGAGGCACAACAGGGAAAGTAAAATCGTATGAGACATTTGATGCTGACTTCG
Organism: uncultured Syntrophaceae bacterium; assembly: GCA_964498145.1. Lineage (GTDB taxonomy): Bacteria > Desulfobacterota > Syntrophia > Syntrophales > UBA6807 > DSDU01. The sequence goes on along the minus strand of CAZCGI010000031.1, from coordinate 4,035 downwards.
AAGCCGATTCGGTTCAGGTTGCGGGAAAAAGAGAAACATATGGGCCGAAAAATCTCCTGATTTCTCCGCTCGTTAAAGCCGACTTCAGAAAAACCGAGTATACGGAACCGCCGCCGCCCCCGGTTATCTCCGATGCGGACAGAGCTAAACTTCGATATATTGTTCCGTTCCGGTTCGGAAATCTCGAATTTCCCGAGAATATAGATTTTGCATTCCCGCCGACACCAACGATCGCCATCGGAGACAAAAACTTTGAGAAAACCCGTGATTTCTATGTAGAAACGGCTGAATACGTGACAACAAAACTGACCCAGTATGCCCAGGTTTTTGTCCTTGATAAACCGGTGAAGCTTAGCAAGGTCGGATTGGCACTCCACAAGTTCGGCGGTGACGGCCAACTCTGGATCGACCTTTACAAGGATAAAGACGGCAAACCCGGGGAGATAATCGGTACCAGCGACATGCTGGACCTGGAACAGCTTTCGCTCAGACCTGGTTATCGCTGGGTCGACTTCGATTTCAGTGGAAGCAAGCCCGCCCTAATGCCCGGTTCCTACTGGATCGGGTTGGGATATACGGGAAGTCCGATCCTGAATTGGTTCTATACATACGGCAAACCGGTAGGGCCTGTCGGCGGAACCCGATACAAAGGAGTTTATGAAGAGGATTGGAGCGGTGCTCTCAGCTACGAATTTAATTATCGCGTTATCGGACTCACCGTGAAGTGACATGCCGAACAAAGATGGAACAGACCATCAGACGTGTCATCATGATTTTTATAGAACAGCGTGTAAGCTATAGGATGCATCAATGACGGATGGTATAACGGAACGTCTTTTCTTCTTTTCAAAAGATTATTTTGATAACCTTTTTCAGGTTTTCAGATTAGCGGATCTTGTCGACATTGCCGTCATTGCCGCGCTTGCTTATGTCGTGCTGATTTGGTTCAAGAAAACGACCTCCCGGTTTGTCCTTATCGGTATTATTATCCTGGGCGTTATTTATTCGGGTGCCCGGTTTTTCAACATGTACCTGACGGAATACGTTTTCCAGGGATTCTTTGCCATTCTTCTGATTGCCATGGTAATCATCTTTCAGGAAGATCTTCGGCGATTTTTCGAACGTCTTGCAATGTGGGGCATTCTCAAAAAACAGGACAAACTTACCCATGCCCACGAAGATATAGAAACGCTCGTCAGAACAGCGGCGAGCCTTGCACATAAGCGATACGGTGCCTTAATTGTCCTGTCGGGAGAAGACTATCTTGACCGGCATATTGAAGGGGGCACTGAACTTCATGGGACAGTGAGCGAACCACTTCTCGAAAGTCTTTTCGATCCCCACTCGATCGGTCACGACGGAGCGGTCATCATTGAGAACGGTCGGGTTACGAAATTCGCCTGTCATTTGCCGCTCTCAACGAATTCGAAAAAGCTCCGTAATCTAGGACTTCGTCATACTGCGGCACTCGGTCTGTCTGAACGTACCGATGCCTTGTGTATTGTCATATCCGAAGAACGGGGAACCATCTCCATCGTCCGGAATGAACATCTCAGACGTTTGTCAGCCTCCGATCAGTTGAAAAACGCCCTGGAACAATTTTACGAGCAGAAATCTCCCAAAGCTGCAAGCTCAAAAGTCTGGCTCAGATGGGTCCGAGAGAATCCCCTCGAAAAAGCCGTTGCAGTAATTCTCGCCTGTGTTTTGTGGCTAGCCTTTGCCTACCAGACGGAGAGTATCAGGCGCGACTTTGTCATTCCCATAGAATATCGAAATCTGCAAACCAACTGGATCATTGAAGAACCGAAAACCAAGGAAGCATCGGTAACACTGACGGGTTCTCAACAGGCTTTTAATCTCCTCAACCAGCAAACGTTGAAGATCGTCGTCGACATATCCACGCTCAAGGAAGGAAAACAATCGTTACTCTTAAGCCGAGATCTGGTACGCTATCCGTCCAATCTTTCAGTTGTAAACATCGAGCCTGACCAGATACGAATTACAGCCCACCAAATGGTTGCCATTGAAATTCCTGTCAAAGTGGAAACAACGGGGTCACTGCCGCCGGGGCTTGTTGTCCGTTCCATAGAGGCAAAACCGTCGACAATCCAGGTTTTGGCGCTTCCCAAGAATCATAAAAGACTCACGGCATCGACGGAACCGATAAACCTGTCATCAATATCCGCTTCAACCGTCCTAGAACCCAAACTTGTGTTCCCGCCGAACATACAGTTTGCAAACGGTAAACCTCCCACTGTTCGGGTCACTGTTACTATTGAAGAAAACAAGCAGACAAAGTGATGGATACGATGTCAGCACTCTGCCACATTTATAACATTGCACATGCTGATGGAAATCACACAAGGGCAATCACCTCACGAGAAAGGTAATGCCTCACCTCGAAAGGTCACAACTCTATGAAAGCGTATGAGCAGATAGGCCGCAAGCTGCAGAAAGCACGGGAAGAAGTGGGGATGAGTCAGGAAGAACTGGCAAAAATGCTCGGATATACCCAGTCATCACTCTCCAATTATGAACTGGGGAAGAGACGGCTCTACCTCTCCGATTTAAAAAAGATTTGTGAAATACTGGGTAAATCTATTACGTATTTTCTGGAAGATTCGGATGATCAGCAAACGGATAAAGAGAATCTTGCCACTATTCTGACACAGCAGTATTTAAAAGAAATCCTTTTAGAAGCCCGGGATCTGAAACCTGCTCAACGCAAATCCGTCCTCGATTTTATACAATGGCAAAAGAGTAAGACAAAAGGAGATGCTTCATGATTTCGTTCGAACTTTCGGAAGACCAAAAGCACATCCAACATGCCATGAATACACTGGCCAGGGAAAAACTCCGACCCCGATCTCTGGAAATTGACAGTTACTCCCCCGACAGAATCAATGAGGACTATCTGCGAATAATCGGTGAGAACGGGCTCAACGCTCTTTTTATTCCCACACCCTGTGGCGGTAAGCAATTGAATTGGATTTCACTTGCCCTTGTCATGGAAGAACTGGGGTATGGCGATCCTGGATTTGCCGGCATTTACGCACAAACATTACATGCCGTTTCGACTTTCCTCATCGGCGGTTCTCATGAGCAGAAAGCGGCATTCCTTCCTCAACTTCTCCTCCCTGAGGGAGTCGTGGCGAGTTTCTGTGCAACGGAGAAAAAAAGCGGTTCCGACACCTCATCGTTTGACACGACGGCCCGGTTAAACGGTGATTACTTTATTCTGAACGGATGCAAGCATCCCGTTATTAATGCAGGCAGTTCCATATTTTATGTCGTGTGGGCGAATACGTCTGCCGATAAAGGAAGAGCGGGCATTAACGCCTTTGTTATACCGCAGGATACCCCGGGAATAACATTCAGCCCTTACCATGACAAACTGGGAATACGAAGCACCCCAACCGCCACTGTTTTTCTCGAGGATGTGGCAGTACCTCGCAACAACCTGATCGGGCTTTCCGGCAGCGGATACCTCCTGCTCATGCAGACTATCGACTGGGGTCGTGCGTTTGTCGGTGCTATTGCAGTCGGCTTAGTACGGGCAATCCTTGAGGAAGCAGTAAACTTCGCTAAAAAACGTGTAATACTCAATCGACCGATCATACGAAATCAGGCAATCAGTTTTACCCTTGCCGATCTGACAACCGAATTGGAAGCAGCCCGGTTTTTAGTATGGAAAGCCTGCCGGTGTATGGACCTGGAAAGGGATTTTGCCGCAGCCTCTGCAATGGCAAAACTGTATGCTTCCGAACTGGCGGTTCGTGCTGCCAATGAAGGAATGCTTATCCAGGGACACCAGGGTTTTATCGGTCAATCACTAATGCAAAAGTACCAGCGGGATGCTCAGGCTCTGCGTATTGTAGAGGGTACCAGTCATATCCAGAAAATCATCATCGCCAACCAGCTTTAATCGATTACGGCAGCTTTCAGAATGAATCGTACAAAACCGGAGTTGTTCCCAAAGCGAGTCATATACCTCCGGCAAAGCCGGAGGCTTGAATTTATGAACCGCTCAAAGCG
>CAZCGI010000030.1:5851-11709 GCA_964498145.1 uncultured Syntrophaceae bacterium | reverse complement strand
ATCATCAAAAATAAGAAGGGCTCCGTAGTCATCTATGCCGAGGGCTGTGCCCTTTCGTACATCATCCGGCTGATTGACTCGAATCTGCTTACCCACAATTCCTGCGTAGTCGAGCCATGCTGTCCTGATCGGTTCAAACCCTTCTGAGCAATACAGTTTGTACCACCGTTCAAAAGATGCGTATAGATCAACGGTAAACTGTAACCGTGAAACATCGTCATTATTCTCTTCTCTTACAGACGTAGATGCTTCTCGAAAATCTTCGTGAAATTCATCCTTTCTCATATTCAGGTTAATACCGATACCGACGATAACATAGTCCACCGATGCACCCGATGTTCTCATCTCGGTAAGAATTCCGCATATTTTCTTTCCGCCCACCTGGACATCGTTCGGCCATTTCAGAGTAACCGGTTTCTCACAATATCTAGAAAGGACATCGACAACGGCAACTCCGGCGGTAAGCGTTAACTGTGGAGCAATAGATGGTTCCACTGATGGCCGTAATATAATAGAAGTATATAAGTTTCTTCCGGGTGGAGATTGCCAGACCCTGTTAAAACGACCTCTGCCACCTGTTTGACAGTCTGCGATAACGACGGTACCTTCTGGTTTACCTTGGTGGGCCAGTTTCGAAGCATAATGATTGGTTGAGTCAAGAACATTAAAAAAGCGTATGTCTCTGCCGATGAGAGTTCCTGAAATCAGATCTCGAAGGTTACTGTCCGGCAAGTCAGCAATGTCATATTCTGTGAGGTTTAATCGTTCCGGTTTTGCCACTATCTTCTATTCCGCCACAATATTCAGCGATAAATCTGCTGCCGTAACCGAATGGGTAAGGGCTCCAACCGAAATGAAGTCAACCCCTGTTTCCGCAATTTCACTAACGTTTGCCAAAGTAACATTACCGGATGCTTCTACAAGGGCCTTTCCATCGATAAGCGATACGGCTTCTTTCATCTCGTTTACACTCATGTTATCCAACATAATAATATCTGCACCCGCTGAGAGTGCCTCTATCACTTCTTCTCTGTTCTTAACTTCAACTTCTATTTTGATCGTCGGTGGTATGGAGTTGGCTGTCAGTGTCACCGCTCTTGAAATACTTCCTGCAGCGATGATGTGATTATCCTTTATCATGACCCCTCCATCGAGTCCCAACCGGTGATTGAAACCGCCTCCAACCCTCACGGCATATTTGTCAAGGTTACGATGACCCGGCGCGGTCTTTCTCGTATCGAGAATTTTAGCCTTTGTTCCCCTTACCTCATTGACAAATAATCTGGTCTGTGTAGCTATTCCGCACATCCTCTGGAAAAAGTTCAACGCTACCCGTTCCACCATGAGGATGCTTTGGAGGCTTCCCGATATTTCTGCGAGAACATCTCCGGGCTTTGCAAGGTCACCATTGCGACATGTCGCATTGAATGCTATGTTTTGATCGAAGCTCTGGAATACCTCCTTGAAGATGTCGATCCCGGCAACGACGAGCTGAGCTTTTGCAATCGTTGTCGCAACGCCGCGCTCACTGCCCGTCAAGATAGCCAATGTCGTCATATCACCTGCTCCGATATCTTCATCGAGAGCAGCTTCAATGAGCTTCTTTAATCGAATTTTCTGAATCACATCTATCCTGCTATTGCTTCAAGCCTCTTCAACGCGTTTTCTAGGATGCTGCATTTTTCTTTCAGATCTTTTGATTTCTTCAATTCCTTTTCAATCACTATCGAGGATGCTTTCTCTCTGAAATCCTGATTGGCGAGCTTACGCGATACCATGTCGAGATCTTTCGTTACTTTTGCCAGCTCTTTGTCGAGACGTGCTCTTTCCGCCGCTATATCTATCATTCCTTCAAGCAGCACATAAACCTTGACCGGTCCGGCTATGCCCGTTGCAGCATGCTTCGGCTCTTCCTGTACATTTTTTTCGAGTGAAAGATGCGCCAGATTCGCCATATCTACAATGTAATCTTTTCCGCTGTTGAGTATTTCCATTACGTCCGCATCCGGAGCAGAAACAAGTACGTTCAATTTTTTCGACGGAACAATATTCATTTCTCCCCTGATATTCCTTACAGATGTGATGACATCCTGTATTATTTTCATCTGGATAACCGCATCATCATCTCGTAACGATTCGTTTTCCTCAGGGTAACGACTGACAACAATGGATCCTTCCGTATTGGGCAGCATGCTCCATATTTCTTCGGTCACGAAGGGCATGATCGGGTGAATAAGCTCGACAACTGTCTTCAAAACCGTAACAAGCGTATGCTGTGCCGCCCGTCTGCCTGTATCGGAGTCTGAACTATATAGTTTCGGTTTTATCAGTTCAAGATACCAGTCGCAGAATTCGTGCCATACAAAATGATAAAGTTTCGATGCTGCATCGTTGAATCTGTATTCGTCAAACGAAGCAATTGTCTCTTTAGTAACTTGATTCAAACGGTCTCTGATCCATCGATCACTGATTGAATAATCTTCAGGCGCAGGCGTTACGCCTTCTGTCGGGTAATCTTCGAGATTCATGAAGCAAAAACGTGCAGCGTTCCATATCTTATTGACAAAGAAACGATAGCCCTGGATTCTATCTTCCGACATTTTTACATCCCGGCCCTGAGCAGTGAATGCAGTCAGGGTATATCGAAATGCATCGGCACCGTATTTATCGATCATTTTCAACGGATCTATTATATTTCCCTTTGATTTGCTCATCTTATCTCCGTGTTCGTCCCTGACAAGGGCATGGAGATAGACATCGGTAAAGGGAACGTCTTTCATAACATATAATCCCATCATCATCATGCGGGCAACCCAGAAAAAGAGTATATCAAAGCCAGTGACAAGAAGAGACGTCGGGTAAAATGTTTTCAGGGCGTCTGTCTTGTCTGGCCATCCCAGCGTGGAAAACGGCCAGAGAGCCGAACTGAACCACGTGTCAAGCACGTCCTCATCCTGACGCAGGGCACTTCCGTTACAGTTGGTGCAATTTGTCGGATCTTCGCTGGAAACGATGATTTCATTGCAGTCATCACAGTACCATACTGGAATTCGGTGGCCCCACCATATCTGTCGTGAGATACACCAGTCTCGTATATTATCCATCCAGTCGAAGTACGTTCCTTCCCACATGGTGGGTACAATTTTCGTTTTTCCTTTTACTACGGCAGAACTTGCAACCCGAGCAAGGGGTTTGACCTTTACAAACCATTGTTTTGATACAGCCGGCTCGATTATCGTTTTGCATCGATAACATCTGCCCACATTATGCGTGTATGGCTCTTCTTTAATAAGGTACCCGCCTTTTTTGAGGTCTTCGATGACATTCTTTCGAGCCTCATATCGATCCTGCCCCTGATAGACTCCGCCATTTTCATTGATTACAGCACTGCCATCCATAATGATAATGATCTCAATATCATGGCGATGGGCCATTTCAAAGTCATTCGGATCACACGAAGGTGTTATCTTGACAGCCCCCGTTCCGAATTCCACAGCAACGTAATCATCGGCGATAATCGGTATTTTCTTATTCATTAATGGGAGGATGACTTCTTTGCCCACTGCGTCACGGTAGCGTTCATCATCAGGGTTGACGGCCACGGCCGTATCACCAAGCATGGTTTCCGGTCTTGTTGTAGCGACAACGACCTCACCGTTACCATCAGCAAAAGGATACCTGATATACCATAAGCCACCCTTCTCTTCCGTATATTCCACTTCGAGATCTGATATGGCAGTGTGACACCGGGGGCACCAGTTGACGATATAATCTCCCTGATAGATCAATTTGTCGTTGTACAGCCTGACAAAGACCTCCCGTACAGCCCGGGAGAGACCATCATCCATGGTAAAGCGCTCTCGTTCCCAATCGCAGGAACATCCCAGTTTTTGAAGCTGATTCAGGATAATGCCACCGTACTTTTCTCTCCATTCCCAGACTTTATCGATGAATTTATCCCTGCCGAGATCATGCCGTGTCAGACCTTGCTTTGCTAATTCCTGTTCGACCACGTTTTGTGTTGCTATACCGGCATGGTCTGTTCCGGGCATCCACAGTGCATTGTATCCCTGCATCCTTTTAAATCTGGTCATGATATCCTGAAGCGTGTTATTCAGAGCATGCCCCATGTGCAGCATTCCCGGAACATTGGGTGGAGGAATCACAATTGCATATGGTTTTTTTTCACTTTTGTCTTCAGCCCTGAAGAGTCCCTGCTTCAGGGACTGATCATACCATTTTTGTTCAATATCGAGAGGATCGTATCCTTTTTCAATTTTATTTTTTCCCATTGAACCCCCATAAGAGCATTCTTTGTATAGATAAGGCTAAGGTAGTGTTACCTTAGCCTTATGTTTAACTCATAACGGAGCGTTTTCTTAGAAAAACCGTAATTCTTCTTTTAACTTGCGAATAATCAATAAGGCATCCGCTCCCGAAACCGAACTCAACGGTGCAAATTCACCGGAGGTAAAATCTTTTGCCTCCATTATCCCCCTGGAAGTAACGACCATTACTGCATTGAAATAAGGAAGATCACTTCTCACATCGGGATAGGGTGATGTCGTACCGATGAATTTTGTTGCCAGTTCCTGATCTCCGTTAACCTTTATAAGGATATCTTCAATCATCATTGAATAGGCAGCACGATTGATAAGATCATCAGGATGAAATGCTCCGTCGGGATATACTTCGAGGCCCCGAACGCCGATTCGGAGAACATCTTCGATATCAGCTTTTAACACATGCTCGCCGATATCGCTTGCCGTGAAAACCGGTTTTTGCTTTACTTGCTTATATTTCTCCGGATCCTTGAATGTTGTATCGTACGTTTTAACCCCCCGCCTTCTATACAGCTCGTCAATTTTCAGCTCTTCGATGAACAGTGCTGCAACATCGGCACGGGTAATATTTTCGACGAGGGCTATTTTCTTACCGGTTATTGTTCCCGGCATTGCTCGCTGAATTTTCTGAACTAACTTCCAATCTTTATCTGCTTCCCGCACATATTTGTCATCCAGATCAAGCACTTTCGCAAACATATCAGCGGATTTGCCAAACTCTAGCGCTACTTTATACGCAAGACCCATAAAGTAGTAGGCTGCCGAAGATTTCGGATCGATTTCAATGGCATCTTCAAATTCGTCTTCCGCGTCCTCAAGCCATTCATCGTCAGGCTTTGCCATGGTATATAATCTTACCATGCCGACATGATAAAAGACTTCTTCATCCTCGGATTCTGCGTACTTGTTGCCACTTTTCATATACTTGAATGCCTGTTTGTAGTCACCCTCGAATGCAGTTACCAAACCCATACCGACGTATGCCTTTGAAAATTTTCGATTCAACTGCAAAGCAAGTTCAAATTCCCGTTTCGCATCACCATACTTCCCTTGATCCATCAGCTTCATTCCAGTGTATGTATGATGCTCAGGCGTATCGAGTTGACTGACCGATTTCCTCTCCTTCGGAGCGCAGGAAAAGAGAAACGCACCAATAGTTATCACAACCAAGATGATTAACGTCCTTCGATAGTTCATCATGTCCTCCTTTCTTTCAAAAGCTGCAAGGCTTTTTATATCCATCTCGTTTCTACTATAGCTCCACAACACTACGCTAATCTGTGCCCCGGATTCACTCGTAACGAATCAAATAAATATATGCATACATCGCTGAAGTCAAGCAAATTTACTGATATCGGTGTTCTATAAATCGCGCTATTTCATTGATAATGAGGGTTTCGTCATTCGGATCAAACCACACAGTGTCCTCTTCTCTTTTGAACCATGTCAGTTGCCTCTTTGCGTAACGTCGAGTATCCCGTTTTATGAGTCTTACCGATTCCGACAGTTCAAGCC
>CAZCGI010000030.1:0-5841 GCA_964498145.1 uncultured Syntrophaceae bacterium | reverse complement strand
AAGCCCCCCTTTTTTATAGTCTATAATATATTTGTAGCACATCGACTGCATGGGTTTGTGCCATTCATTGTATCCTCTATCCAGGAGTTCTTCCACCTCCCTGACTAATCCATTGCGCAGCATATCATCAGTCCGGTTGTTAATCTTATCATACAATGAGGATCTGCCGATGGTGAGCCCGATTTTTAAGTAATCATATCGGCGATCACCAAAACGATGTTCCTCCTGTTTTGTGACAATAGACTCTCCCGTTTGCTCAATAACTTCTAATGCCCGAATGATTCTTACAACGTCATTCGGATGAATTTTCTGAGCCGCTCTCGAATCGACATCTTTCAGGCGTTCGTGAAGATAACCACTTCCATATTTCGTCAAATCTTGCCGGTACTCTTCTCGAAGAGCCTGGTCAGCATGGGGACTTTCAAAAAGTCCACCTATTAAAGACCTCACATAGAGGCCGGTTCCGCCGACAACAAAGATCGTCTTTCCTTGTTTCGTCAACTTCTCAATAATGCCCGCCGCCGACTTCACGAACAATGCAGCATTAAATTCTTCATCGGGATTGACCACATCAATTAGGTGATGTTGGATTGCTTGACGTTCCTCGATCTTCGGTTTCGCTGTTCCGATATCCATATATCGGTAAACCTGCATTGAATCGGCACTGATTATCTCTCCTCCGAACGTGGCGGCACATTTTAATGCCAGGTTGGTTTTACCGACTCCCGTGGGGCCAACGATAATGACAAGGCGCGGCTGTATATCATTACGATCGTACATTTGAGGTACAGCACTTACATTCATATTATAACTGTAATATCAGGTGCTTAGATAAGCACAGTTAACAAATTATCCAAATGATACTCTTTGCTGTCAACATGAGCCGTAATTTCTGGTTCATTTTCTTCGAAACAGTTTCTCCAGATCTTCCGTATCAATTCTGATATAGATCGGCCTCCCATGGGGACAGGTTGAAATATTGGGGATAGAATCAAGGTCTCTCAACAGAGTCCCGACCTCTCCCGGTGAAAGTCGATGATGTGCTTTAACAGCTGATCTGCATGCCGTCAGCACCAATATTTTCTCGCGTATTTCCTCAACACTTGACGACTTGCCCGTCGATTCGATTTCAACAATAATATCATGAATAAGAGAGGTGAGGTTCGTGATAGGGACATCCGACGGTACCGATTTGAAAATAACCGTACTGTCGCCATATTGATTCACGTCGAATCCCATATCATGGAATATATCAGCATTGCTCATAATCATCATAAATTGCGTCGGGGTCAGATCAATGATTTCAGGAAGTATCAATTCCTGGCGCACGGCTTTTTTTAGATACGATGCCTTTTTCAATTTTTCATAAAGAACCCGCTCATGAGCGGCATGCTGATCAATAATCACCAAGCCGTCATCATGACTGAAGACCAGATACGTTCCATCAATTGTTGCCAGATACACGAGTAATGTGAAGAGGGAGGCATCGAATTTCTTATCCTCTTTCTCCTTCATCACTGGCATATTTTCTATCGCGCGAGTTTTCTTAACATCCGCATCTACACTTTTATAATATAATTGTTTGTCTCCTGAGAATAGTGTGTATCGTCGAAGCGAGTCCTGAACTCCCGCTTTATACGTATCCGATATGGAATGAGCATAGCCTGAATTATGATTGTTAATCTGTTCTGACGGCAGTGTATCCTCCGCCAGGACAGCCGCGAAAGCAGCGATAATCATTTCACGTATTTCACCGGCATTTTTGAATCGTATTTCCGTCTTTGCAGGATGAACATTAACGTCTATCATCGACGGTGGAAGGCTTAGAAACAAAACCACCGACGGAAACCGTTTTGCTTCGATGAGCCGACGGTATGATGTCATGATTGCATTGTGTATTAAACTGTCACGAATGTATCGTCCATTGACAAAATAAAGAATCCCTTTTGTATTTGACCGTGTAAAGGTCGGCTTTGATATCATACCCCACAGCTTGACTGCACCGTTTGTTTCCTCAACCTTAATAAATTGCTTCATCACCGTGCTGCCATAGAGCAGTGCAATTCTTTCTTCATAGTTTACCGTTTTCGGCACCGAAAATATTTCTCTGCCATTTGATGATACGGTCATACTGACCTGGGGATGAGCCAATGCTGACCTGACAACGACATCTATGCAGTGTGTCTGTTCAGTGATATCCTTTTTGAGAAATTTTTGCCGTACCGGCGTCGGTTTAAAGATATCGGTTACAGCCAAAGAAGTTCCGATAGGGCATCCTGCATCGATTACGTTTTTGATACGCCCCGCTTCAACAATAATCCGCGTTCCCGATGGTGCATTTTTTTTCCTTGTGAGCATCTCAATCCTTGCTATTGACGCAATGCTGGGAAGTGCTTCACCCCTGAATCCGAAAGAATAGATAGTATAAATGTCTTCAAATGTCTTGATTTTGCTTGTCGCATATCGTTGGAAAGCCAGAAGTGCATTTTCCCGGTCCATTCCTTCTCCGTTGTCTATTACTCTGATCGCCGTCTTTCCGCCTCCGACAAGTTCAATACGAATATCGTCAGCATTCGCATCGAGAGCATTTTCTATCAGTTCTTTAACAATCGACGCTGGCCGTTCCACGACCTCCCCTGCTGCGATCTTACTTGCCAACTCGTCGGTCATGACAACGATTTGATTCGTCATCGATTCATCTCCCAAGAATAGCTTTATGGATATTAAAAACCGCAGCCACCGTAATCACGGCAACTGCGGTTTTATTATCTGCTAGCTCATAGTTTATATGGTTTCTTCAATACTTTAAATATATCTTAATCCAGGACAATCATGACGCGGCATTTTTTCAAGAATGTTAAATTTTCCGATGCTGCACGCAACTGATTTGCATCAGCAGTACTGATGACGATGTTTGACTTTCCAGGTCCTTCCGATTTGACACCTTTTACGGTAAGCGGATTATTGGTAACTCTGGCATTGCTCTGCGCTGCTGTCAGATCCCGGGCATATCCGCTCATTCCCTGTTGAACTGCATATTCACGATCGACATGCATGGAACCGTAGACCTCTTCACCATTTTCATCAATAATTTTCGGTGACATGGCTGGCCTGGCCTGAATGCCGCGGGCATCGATGACTAATCCCGTAAAAACCTGCCCGCCTGCCGGAGCCGCTACCGGTGCCTCGGGAGTTGGAGTCGTCGGTACAGGAGCTACAGGTTGAACTGCAGGATAGCCTGCAGATGGCGCTGCTGGATAACCCGCTGGTGGCGCCGGTGGAAATCCCGTTGATTCCATAACTCTCGGGTAAATTGCTTGGCCCAGACTACTACCCGCTCCACTCAACGGCATTGACACTGTTACTTCAACTGTTCCGTCCGACAAATATTCCGTTTTTACAATCTGAGCCCCTCGCACTATACCTTCCACCTGTGTCCGAACGACATCGCTTTCAACAGCATAGTCTTTGACCATTGTGGTTGCGTCGACACGGACACCGTTCGCAACTTCAAGCAATTTTCTGTATGCATCGACTTGTGCCGCTCTCATCGCCATAGGACGTGCCTGTGGCTTCCCGTAAAATCTTTCAGGAGGAGCACCAACCCCTACTGCTGTCAGAGTTCCTGTCGACCAGTTCACATTTCCTGCGGCACCCACATTCTGCACATATTCTCCTGTCCCCGCACCTTGCTGGGCATAAACTCCAGCTACACCGGAGAGGAAACACATCCCGATAACAATTGCCACCACAACAAACATTCTTTTCTTCATGACGTCCTCCTTATTCATTCAAAGCTACAGGTAACTTGTCACCGCTCTAATTCCGTATTTTCAGAGTACCCTACAATAACAAACTGTTCGCAAGCTTGCAATATTCTATTTTAGTTCACATTGAATAATATGTTTTCTTCACCTTCGGTACTTCTCGAGGTAGTATCGTGCAGCCTTGTTGTTCGGCATAACGGAAAGCGTTGCATTCCAATATGCCATGGCATCACGTGTATTGTTATTCGACAAAGCCAGGTAAGCCATATCGTTAAATGCCTTGGCAAGATTCGATATGGCATCCTGATCCTTTGGATTTATTGATAATGTCTTTTTCCATTCGTTGATTGCAGCCTGATAATTTCCTTGATTGTAGTATATCCACCCGATTTCATTGATCGCTTTTGTGTATGTCGGTTTTAGTTGGACTGCTCGATAGTATTCCAGGTAGGCATTGTTGATCATATCCAAATTATGAAAAGCCCGCCCCAACCGATAATGCGTGTCCGCCTCTTCCGAGTCGGCATCCCGGGCCTTCTTGAGATATTCTATCGCCCTAACGGGATTATGCCTGAAATTATAAATTGAACCCATAAAATAATAAGCATCGGCATTATTCGGATCAATCGCCGTAATCTCCTGAAATGTTTCAAAAGCCCGATCCATATTGTTTTGTTTCAAATATAATATGCCTATCCATAAGAGTGCGAAGGTGTTTCGCCGGTCAATTTTCACAACCGCGGCAAACTCCTTGAAAGCCTCTTCATCTCGTTCCTTCTTGGCATAGAGGAGACCCAGTTGGTTATGAACGAACTCATTATGAGGGTCAAGCCTGGCTGCCTCTTGAAATGATGCGATCGCTTCATCCAATTTACCTTTGTAATGATAATCGGCACCGCGAAAGATAATATCATTTATATCGGCAGCAGGTACGGTAGCATAATTCAACCCGAGGGATAAGAGCGCGACCATAATAAGGCACATCCCGGGGGACGGCACAGGCATGGCGAATCTATGGCTACTCATCGAAGCCCCCACATAATTGAATCGGCAACCCTCTCTCGAAAAGCCCTCTGTCTGAGCCTGGATTCATCACTTGTGTTTGATATGAATCCTGTCTCTAAAAGAATAGAAGGCATTTTTGCTCGTCTGAGAACAAAAAAATTGGCAGCATTGACACCCCGGCTGTCCAACGGGAGCTTATCCTCAAATCGTCTTTGAAATGTAGAAGCAAATACACCGCTTTCCTTCCAGTTCAGTTTTTGTTCGAATCGAAATAATATTTCCTCAATATCGATATACCCTTCTTTTCTCTTGAGTGGTTCATCATATTTGAGGACAGCATTTTCTAAAGACGCCACACGGGCGGCTTCTTTATTTGATGCTCTCTCGGAACAATAATATGTTTCCGATCCTTGAGCGTTCCTGTTTTTGCTTGCATTAACATGGATACTGATGAAGAGGTCCGCTTGAAATTGGTTGGCAATGGTAGTCCGGTCCGAGAGGGGAATGTAGTAATCGGCCGTTCTCGTCAGGAATGGCTTAATCTTGCCTTCATATGCTATCCTCTGATAGAGCATGAGGGCAATGTCCAGCGTCACATCTTTTTCTTTTAACCCGTAGCTTCCAAGCGCTCCCGAATCAAAACCGCCATGACCCGGGTCAATAACAACGCGCTTTACATTATAGGTAAGTTCCTCGTCGGATTGCAGTGAAGTCAGGATGGTTGCTTCTTCTTTCCGGGCATTTATTTCCAGTGGAGTCAACGGCTCCGTTTCTTTTTTTAACCGTGGTACAGGCTTTTGCGTGATCATTTCGATCATCATTCGGGAATAAACATCTTCCGGGTTTAACCTTACCGCTTTTCTAAATGCATCAACAGCCTCTGCATTTTTTTGAAGAGCTCGATATGATCGTCCCAACAACCCATAGGCCCAATCGCTATCGGGATCTTTCTGAACCGCCTCAAGAAGCACCTCCACAGCTTTTTGATACGCACCACTCTGTAAAAAATTCTGCCCTTCAAGGGCATAATCAAATGCCGTTTTCCCAAAGGCAATTGTCGGAAATATAC